>JAESRJ010000021.1 GCA_016764715.1 Kordiimonadaceae bacterium
CTGATTGCTCACGGCATCATTGATCCTACAAAAGTTGTTCGTACTGCTCTGCAGGACGCGGCTTCTATTGCTGGCCTGATGATCACAACTGAAGCAATGATCACAGATGCCCCTGAAGATAAGGCTGCTGGTGGCGGCATGCCTGATATGGGCGGCATGGGCGGCATGGGCGGCGGCATGGGCTTCTAAGCCAGCCAACCCTAAGCTACTTAAACAGTTTCAAAACCCCCGGGCACCTGTGCTCGGGGGTTTTGTTTTATGCAAAAGCCAGCACTGAACTAAAATTAGCGTTGCCTTTCCAAGATTTTTTCCCCACTGAAGACGTTGTAAAAAGCCAGTGCCGAAAAGGATGATCTCTATGAAACACGCGACATTTTTAAGAAAAGCCGCAGTAGCCGCCGCATTGAGCGTTAGTGTTTTCGCCTTGGCAAGTTCGTTACAGGCCGCAGATCGACCTTACGACGAAGCCAAAACGTTGGCCGCTTTAAAAATATTGTCGGCCGATGATATGCAAGGCAGGCGTACGGGCACTGAAGGAAGCGCCAAGGCGCGGGACTTTCTTATCGCTGAACTGAAGGCGCTAGGCCTGAAACCTGTTGCTGAAGCCTATGGCCAGTCCTTTGTTTTCACGGTGAAGCGGCGTAACGGTGACGAACAAGCTATGTCAGGGACTAATGTCATCGCAATGATTAAAGGCACGGCAAGCGATGCAGAAGGCGCGCCCGYGCTGGTTCTCTCCGCACATTATGATCATCTCGGTGTCCGGGGCGAGCAAATATTTAACGGGACGGATGATAACGCGTCGGGTGTTGCCGCGCTGCTCGCGATGGCTGACAGTTTTATGAAAAATCCGCCGAAAAACGATATCATTTTTGCTTTTTTTGACGCAGAGGAAATGGGCCTGCAAGGCGCAAAAAGTTTTGTTGCGTCACCTTCWATAGGWGCAGGCTGTATTGGYTTTAACCTCAATATGGATATGCTRAGCCGCAACGATAAARATGAGCTTTATGTKGCCGGWACCYACCAYACGCCKGCSTTGAACGCRCTTGTGGATAYKGTKGCCAGCAAMGCSYCAATCAARCTTYTGAAGGGGCACGAYAAGCCRGAAGACGGCCATAATGAYTGGACACTKCAGTCCGACCACGGMCCGTTYCATAAGGCRGGYATTCCKTTTGTTTATTTCGGYGTGGAAGACCATGCGCATTACCACAAAGCAACGGACGTATACGAAAGWGTGCCACTGGATTTCTATATCAAAGCCGTGGACACTGTGGAGGCCACAGCGCGCCAATTGGATGCGGATTTTGCAAAATACGCAAAGACTTGCGGATAGTCGGAAACTTAAAATGCCCTCTGAGCAAAACTGTGGTTGCTTTTGGGGGCTTTTAGCTTACATAAGCTGAAGAACAGGTGAAACGCAGGTATCTTTTGCATGTCACCAAATGATCACGGATACCATGGTAGCAAACACTCATATCAAACGGCTTGGCCAACTGCGACGACGATAAGACCCATTCGTCTTTTGTTGAAGCTTTTCGGCGACTTATCGCCATGATGTGAGGATATACTGATGATCACCTATGATCATGAAGCGGCGTGTGACGCTGCCCAAATCGAATTTTTGCTTGATGCCGCTTTTGGCTCAGGCCGTTTCCTAAAACCTTCTTATCACTTGCGTCGGGATACAAAGCCGCTTGAACAGCTATCCTTTGTAGCGCGTTCTGGTGGTGCCGTTGTGGGTACAGTCCGTTTCACGCCGKTTCACATTAAGGATCAGCTGTTTAGCAAAACGGTTAAAGCCCTATTTTTGGGCCCGCTYGCGGTGTCGCCTAAGCTGCAGTCAGAAGGCATTGGCGGTAAATTGATGCGGCGGGCCCTGGAAGCAGCAAAAGCCGCAGGCCATAATAATATATTGCTGGTGGGTGATTATAGCTATTATCAGCGTTTTGGATTTAAGCCAGCCTCTTCTCGGAGAATTGGTTTGCCAGGCAGGCAGGGTGAAAACCGGTTGTTGGCGCTCAGTTTATCGACTTATTGGGCACTACCCCAAACAGGCGAGATCATTGCTGGATGGCCCGATGATGACAAGTGGCTCGTATTAGATCGGCCCGCAGCTTAACTCGGCTGATATTTTGTTCGTGAACATCGGCTTACCGCCCTATAGTGTGATCCAGGAGTGGTATATGAGTGAACAACCCGCCAAGGCTTTCAGCCTTGAAGCCCTGATGAAACAAGTGTCAGATCAAAAGTTCCCGCCCGTTGATAAGTGGAACCCTGATTTCTGTGGCGATATCGACATGCGTATCGCTGTGGACGGCACCTGGTTTTACATGGGCACGCCGATCACGCGGCGACGTATGGTGAAGCTGTTCGCCAGTGTCTTGCGTAAAGATGATGACGGAAAAACCTATTTGGTAACGCCAGTAGAAAAAATAGGCATCACCATTGAGGATGCGCCTTTCGTTGCTGTTTCGGTTGAGAATGTTGGTGAAGGGGATGCACGCGCTTTATCATTCACAACAAATATTGGTGATACGGTCATCGCGGGGGAGGCTAACCCCATCCGTGTTGAGGAGAATGCTGAAACGGGAGAGCCCCGGCCCTATATTCTGGTGAGGGGTAATCTTGAGGCGCTTATTAGTCGCAGCGTTTTCTACGAGTTGGTTGCAGGCGCGAATGAAGTTGAAGGTCCTGACGGAATGGAATTGGTAATTGAGAGCAGCGGTGCTTGTTTCTCTTTAGGCACTTGGGCGGAGAACTGATGCAAAACTGGTTAGAACAGGCCCTAAAAGCAGGCAATCCCGCGGCGCGCGGTATGCGCAGCGATTATGACTTAAATTTGGAAGAGAAGATCCGCGATCTTAAGGATACGCCGGTTCGGGACGCCGCCGTACTCGTACCGATTATTGATCACCCGACTGGTCCAACACTGCTGCTTACCAAGCGCACCGACCATCTTAGTAAACACCCTGGTCAAGTGAGTTTCCCGGGCGGCGCGGTTGACCCAGGGGATAAAGACGCTGTGGCCACGGCCCTGCGCGAAACCGACGAAGAAATTGGCCTTGATGCATCCTATATAAAAGTTGCTGGGCGACTGGACGGCTACCGCACGGGCACCGGATTTGAAATTGTCCCTGTGGTAGGCTTGGTAAAACCTGGTTTTACGCTTACTCTGCAGGAGAGCGAAGTGGCGGCGGCGTTTGAAGTGCCGTTGTCCTTTTTGCTGGACCGCTCGAACCATCGGCAAGAGACCGGTGTTTGGCAGGGTGTGACACGCCACTATTATGCTATGCCTTATGAAGGGTGGCGCATTTGGGGCGCGACTGCGGCAATGATTGTAAATTTGTGCGATGTTTTAGACGCTGTGAGAGGGGATAGGTGAGATGGCTATTTTGATACGGATTGCACTTTTGCTTTTGCCAATGGTTGGGCTCATTATGTGGCTTCGCTGGCGCGCGCGTCGTAAAGCAGGCGAAGAAATCAGTGACGGCGAATATTTGCGTTTGCAAATAACACTTGGCGGGATCGCTGCGCTGTTGCTTGTCGCCGGTTTGTCATTGAAATTTATGGATGACAGCGGTGCTGCAGGAAAAGTCTATGTTCCGGCAAAGATTGTCGACGGCCAACTGATTGATGGGCATTTCATCGACCCTGTACWGCAAGGTGAAACTGATYCYMCKCCCAAAAAGTCAGGCGACGAAAAAGMCACCAATAATGACGCYGAAAAAAATGAAGGCTCCGACCAGCAGTGACCCGRCTTCAGGCTAGTTGGCTTCAATCTAACATCTCGAAAGCAGTTATTGCCGCGCTTGGTGCAGATAATATTAAATTTGTTGGCGGCGCGGTGCGCGATACTCTAGCAGGCCTGCCTGTCGCGGATATTGACGCAGCAACATGTTTGCTGCCTGAAAATACTACGGCGTTGCTCAAAGGCGCTGGTATCAAAGTAATACCTACAGGGTTGAAGCACGGCACGGTAACGGCGGTGCTAGAAAAAGAAGTGATGGAAATCACAACACTCCGTTTTGATGTTGAAACCGATGGCCGTCACGCTGAAGTTGCCTTCACGGACGATTGGCTAGAGGACGCGAAACGTCGCGACTTCACAATCAATGCGCTTTATGCGGCACCGGACGGCACCCTCTTTGATCCGTTTGGCGGCGCAGCAGACCTGGCGGCGGGGTTAGTACGGTTTATCGGCGATGCTGAAGAGCGGATTGCAGAAGATGCCTTGCGGATTCTGCGCTTTTTCCGGTTTTTCGGAAGATACGGAATAGGAGAACCCGATGCTGCTGCCTTGGGCGCCTGCACCAAAAAGGCAGGTATGATCCAGATTTTGTCCGCTGAACGGGTGAGAGATGAGTTAATGAAAATGGCAAGGCAACCTGGTTTTCTTGGCATAGTCAGGAAGATGAAAAGCTGCAGAGTGCTGGATGAAGTTTACGGAACTCAGTTTGATGGCGGAAAATTAGAAGACTTTCTAAAGGAAGAAACGCATTCGTCCGCCCAGGTTAGGCCGCTGCTTAGGTTTTACCATTTGGCGTCTGCGACTTTGCACGCAGCTGGATTTGCCAAAAAGTTCAGACTTTCAAATGAAGACCGTAAATTCCTCAGCAAGTATGAAAAACTGTGCAGGTTGGGCAAGCCAACCAACGAGAAAGAGTTGCGGCGCGCCATTTATTCCTATGGAGCTGAGCCCGTGAAGGCATGCGCTATTGGTTTTGACCCGCGTTGGTATCAGGAAACGCTGGAATATTGTGACACCTGGCTCATAGCAAAGTTCCCGGTTCGCGGTGAGGACCTTTTAAGGCTAGGGGAAAAGKCGGGCCCTGTGATGGGCGCAAAGCTGGRCGTTATGGAAACGCGGTGGATTGAAAGTGATTTTGCATTGAGCAAAGAAGAGCTTTTGAGTACTTGTTCCTGACTTTTAGGGGCACTCTGGAAGACATCTCGCAGCTCAATAAAAAAGCCCGCGGAATTGTGYGRGCTTTCAAAYTGGAAACTGGCGTTATTACTTAGCCACCATTAAGTTTCTTGTCTTTCCAGTATTTCGTGCCGTGCAAGGACGCCTGCAAAGCCAAACCGTTTTTGGTGAATTGGTAAACGCTCACTTTTTTACGGAAGGAGGCTGCCTCGCCAATCTCGCCGCCACTATCGTTTGCACGCGCAGCGGCGTCAGCCTCACCAGAGAAATCCCAGCCGCTGTTGATGAATTTATYTARCGCTTTTCGGTCATGRAAAATAAAGACAGCGCGAAAGTCTTTTATCCCGATGCCGATGCCGATGCCTGCCGTTGCCATCTTCATGTAAGTGTCGATTTGTGATTTGTTGTCGTGGACGATGCCGCGGCCGCCCCCGCCGCCTACTAACAAAATTTGAACACCAAAATTCTTGAACACTGCATAGCCTTCAGCGTCATCAATTTCAGCTTTGGCTTGTGGCCGCGCTTCAAAAAGCTCTTCGAGCACTGCCTGGCGCATCGAAATWARTTTYTGACGTTTYTTCTCGGCTTTGTCYGCTATTGCAACGCTTGATATAGTGATCAAAGAGACAGAAAGAATAAGAGCTAGGGCTGTGCGGAACATAGTAGGGGAAATCCTTTGGTGCGGCAGTGGCTAGTAACAGGTGCATTCTCTTTGCAGAAAGAGGCAGCAATACGGCGRCCGAGTTTGTTAGTCGTTGCCGCCTTTTTTGGATTCCGCGCGCAGCTTTGTCAAGATCGGCTGAAAATCGACCGAATACAAGTCGCCGGAGCTGCGCGGCGRTGTGGCGCGGGCGGTAAAATAGAGTGTTTCTTCGTCGGCAGAAAGGGAAGCGGCAGAACCGCCCGTATGTGGCGCTAATTCCTTACCCAAGTTTATCAAACGTGACCAAGTGCCGTTTTCCTCCCGGAAAACAATAAAGAGGTGGGTGCCTTCATGCTTGCTGGGGCGGTTGGAAGAGAAAATAAGGAAACTACCGTCCTGCGCCATCACTGGATCGAAATCTTCAAAGCGTGAGTTGATGGGTTCWGGGAACGCTTTGAGCTGCGAAGCTGTAGTGCCGTCGAATTTAGCGGTGTAAAGGTCAATCCCTCCAAGTCCACCGGGTCGTTCTGAGCCGAACAACAGTTCGCCGTTTTGGTAGGAGGGGAACCATTCTCCTGACGTACTGTTGATGAGYGCWGGCAGCTTCGTAGSTGAACCAATTTTGCCYTCATCCGYAGACGATACCCAGATATCAAAGTCTTGAGATGAAGTTGTGCCTTTATCGGATACGAAAAATACGTATTTGCCATCTTGAGTGAAGAACGCCTCTAGCGTATTTGCGTTCACAAAGCCTGGGGCGGGATTGAAGCGGACCGGGGCACTCCAGCCAGCGGGTGTTTTCCGAGTTTCATAGAGGCTATAGAGCGGCTTTCCAGCTTTTGCACGGCTGTAGACCCATTTTCCGTCCCAGTGTCGAGGCATAAGACGGAATTCGTTTTCGCKGTTTTYCGAAACTGTGTCGGCGGCTACCATCTGRGGGGTTTCCTGAGCCAAGCCGGCCACTGATAGGGTGGCRATGAGTATTGATACGCTAAAAAGTTTCATGCTGATCCCTTAGACTTAGCAGCCTTGTTCGGGAGAGCAAACCTGTCAAYAAGCTAGCGACGGGAGGCTGGTACGGTGCGGTAACTGGCAATTCTAATCCCAACTATGGCCACTTTGCCTCTGGCGGTAGGGACATTAAAATCGCTTCGACATTGCCGCCTGTTTTAAGCCCAAAGGTCGTGCCACGGTCATAAACCAGGTTAAACTCGGCGTAGTAGCCACGGTATTCAAGCTGGCGCTCCCGTTGCTCCGGTGTCCAGCTTTGGTGCATATGCTTGCGTATTAGGGCGGGGTACACATCATTAAATGTGCGGCCTACATCCTGCGTAAAGGCAAAGTCATTGTCCCAATTGCCAGTGCTAAGCTGATCATAAAAAATGCCGCCTTCGCCGCGCGCGCAGTTACGGTGTTTAATGTAAAAATATTCGTCACACCATTTTTTGAATTTCGCGTAATAGTCAGGGTCGTGTCTGTCACAGCATTCTTGAAAGGCCTTGTGGAATTTGGCTGTGTCTTCTTCGTTAGGTAAAGGCGCGTTCAGGTCTGCACCGCCGCCAAACCAGTTTTTGGTCGTAACAATGAAACGAGTGTTCATATGAACGGCGGGCACTTTGGGGCTGTTCATATGCGCGACAATTGAAATGCCTGTCGCGAAAAAACGTGGATCCTCGGTTGCGCCCGGCATGGAGCGTGCAAATTCCTCGGTGAAAGTGCCGTGCACTTTGGATATGTTGACACCCACTTTTTCGAACACCCGGCCACCGCGCATAGTTGACATTGTCCCGCCACCGCCCTCTGAACCGTCTCCCTGATTGGTTCGGTCCCAGGTTTTTCGTGCAAAACGCCCGGGATCACGGTCAGCTAAAGGCCCCGCGTAATCATCTTCTATGGTTTCGAAGCTGCTACATATTTGGTCCCTCAAATCTTTGAACCAGGCGGCGGCTTTTAWTTTTTTGTCTTCAATGTCCAAGGGGAGTTTCCTTTAGTCTTTTGGCCAAGTAGCGGTTTGGCGCATTGCTTCGCCGAGTACCATTGCCATCGAAATTGCAACATTTAGTGAACGCGCTTCTTTTGCCATAGGCACGGTCACGCGTGCATGCGCTGCTTCATGCACAAAATCTGGTGCGCCYGACGATTCGCTGCCTACTAGCAATATATCGTTTTTTTCAAATTTAAAGTCGCTGTAATCKGTTGCGCCGCTCGTCGTCAACAAAATCAAACGCTGTGTGTTCTTTTGTCGCATGGTTTCAAAAGCGTCCCAGTCTGCATGGTGGCGCAGGTCTACGATGTCCGCATAATCCATTGCATACCGCTGTAGCGCTCGCTTAGAGAATGGGAAACCACAAGGCTCAATCACATGTACAGGCACATTCATGCAGGCRCCGAGCCTGAGAAGKGTACCTGTATTKGGGGGCTGATCGGGTTGGTAAAGGGCAATATCCATMGYSGCAACTTAGAGGCTCTTGGTGGCATGTTCAATTACTTCAAGGMTRGCTACGGTAAATTAACYCATTTTTTTTATWYTCAGCGGYTATAAAGGCTTGCCTCTTTTTGTTGGGCCGATTAATACCARTYCAAATTATCGGGCAAGGGGTGCCCGKYGGWTARRYGTGCTTRATCTTYGCCCTGCGACTGCTTGCCGCAGGAATTTGAAACRGCRCTAAGCTAATATAAGTAAAGTAYGGCCTATTWAACGAACGATAGCCNTTTTTGCATCACGTTCCTGTCAGGGAAAAATACATGAGCACTACTGAGCATACTACCCATGATGAAGAAGACGCCGGTCGGCGGGACTTTCTTCATGTTGCGGCTGCTGGGATGGCAGGCGTTGGAGCAACCCTTGCTATGTGGCCGTTTGTCGATCAGATGAACCCTGCAGCCGATACGTTGGCGCTGGCCACTGTGGAAGTTGACATCAGCAGCATTGGAGTAGGCGAAGCCATCGTCATTAAATGGCGCGGCAAACCAATTTTTATCCGCCACCGCACGGCGGCTGAGATCGCGGAAGCCGAAGGCGTTGCGCTCAGTGACCTTATTGACAAAGAAACAGATAGCGAACGTGTTAGAGGCGCAGCCAAATGGCTCGTACTTATTGGTACATGTACTCACCTTGGCTGTGTTCCTCTCGGGACTAAGTCAGGTGATGATAAAGGTGAGTTTGGCGGCTGGTTCTGCCCTTGCCACGGTTCACATTATGATACATCCGGTCGTATCCGCAAAGGCCCAGCACCGAAGAACCTTGTTGTGCCAACATACGCCTTTGTAACAGACACCTTGATTAAGATCGGGTAGGGGAAAAAAGATGGCTGAATGGGAAACTATAGCGCCAAAGAACAAGGCCCTTGGCTGGTTCGAAGAACGCTTACCTATACTTTCACTAGTTCATAATGTTGTTGGGCCCGGTACGCCGACCCCGCGCAATTTGAACTATTGGTGGAACTTTGGCTCGCTTGCGGGCCTGATGCTTGTTGTRCAGATCATTTCAGGCATTGTGCTTGCGATGCACTATACACCTGATACCGCGCTGGCGTTTGATAGCGTTGAACGCATCACGCGCGACGTGAATTACGGTTGGTTAATCCGGCCGATGCACGCAAACGGCGCCTCCTTCTTCTTTATCGCGGTTTATATCCATATTCTTAGGGGTCTATATTACGGTTCCTATAAGGCACCGCGCGAAGTCTTGTGGATGCTGGGCCTGGTAATCTTCTTGCTGATGATGGCAACTGCCTTCATGGGCTACGTGCTTCCTTGGGGCCAAATGTCCTTCTGGGGTGCGACTGTTATTACCAACCTGTTCTCCGCTATTCCGGTCGTTGGCGATAGCATCGTAACGCTGTTGTGGGGCGGTTTCTCGGTTGATAACCCAACGCTGAACCGTTTCTTCAGCCTGCACTTCCTACTGCCGTTTGTTATACTCGGCGTGGTGATCCTGCATATTTGGGCAAAGAAAGTATCCGATAGTGGTAACCCACTGGGTATTGAAGTGAAATCTGGTGCGGACCAAATTCCGTTCCATCCTTTCTACACCATTAAAGATGCCTTCGGTGTTGGTGTGTTCTTCACGATTTTCGCAACATTCATCTTCTTTATGCCTGATGCGATGGGCCACCCGGATAACTTTATCCCGGCAGATAGCCTTGTGACACCAGACAGCATCGTGCCCGAATGGTACTTCCTGCCATTCTATGCAATCCTTCGTTCGATCACGTTTGATATCGGCATCCCGGGTACGGACATCGTCTTCATCCCTGCTAAACTGCTGGGTGTGATTGCAATGTTTGCATCAATTCTGCTTTTGTTCGCACTGCCTTGGCTCGATACCTCCAAAGTTCGTTCAGCGCGCTTCCGTCCTGTATACAAAATATTCTTTTGGATATTTGTCGCGGTGATGGTGTTGTTGACAGTTGTTGGCGGCAAGAAGCCTGAAGGCATATGGCCCGTACTTGGCCTACTGGGTACGGCTTATTACTTTGCACACTTCCTTATCATTTTGCCGCTGCTCGGCAAATATGAGAAAACATTGCCACTACCGGAAAGTATTTCAAATCCGGTTATTAAAGCTGCTGAATAGGGGGATTGAGAACATGAAATTTACAAAACATCTCGCAATTGCTCTTGTATCTGTAGTCGGCATTGCCGGCGCAGCAATAGCATCCGGTGCTGATAAGCATCCAGAGAAACAAAAATGGTCATCTGATGGGCCGCTCGGTCAATATGATCAGGCGTCGCTTCAGCGTGGTTGGCAGGTTTACAAGCAGGTATGCTCTAACTGTCATGCCCTGAAATACTTCCGTTTTCGCAACCTTGCGGACCTTGGCTATAGCGCTGATGAAATAAAAGCGTTTGCCAAGGAATATGAAGTTGCAGGCGAGCCAGACGAAGTGGGTGACGAAACTGTTCGCGCGGCCTTGCCGCAGGATACTTTCCCTAGCCCGTTTCCAAACGATAATGCCGCACGCGCATCAAACGGTGGGGCTTTGCCRCCWGATYTGTCTTTGATGACACGGGCACGTCACGACGGTAAAAACTATATGTATAGTTTGATCACCGGTTATGAGGATGCTCCCGAAGGTCGCGRTATCGCTGATGATAAAAGCTACAACCCTTACTTTAAGGGYGGTCAAATCTCGATGGCGCCGCCACTTTTCGAAGGCGCTGTAGARTATGAYGCTGGTCAACCTGAAGCAACTGCTGAGCAGATGGCACACGACGTTGTTGAGTTTCTCAGCTATGTATCAGACCCAACGCTTGGCCAACGCCATGAGCTTGGCTTTAAAGTGATTATCTTCCTGCTGCTGATGACCATCATTTTCTTCTTCTCAATGAAGAAAATTTGGAGATCAGTAAAAGCTGGTAAGAATTTCTACGAAGAAGATTAAGCTTTCACACATATTGCTAGAAAAGGCTGTCTTCGGGCAGCCCTTTTTTTGTCCTCTGTCGTTTCAGGGCCTCCCAGCTACGGGTGGTGGCTTACCGAGGGTGTTGGTAAGTTGCCGTAACATTGGGTCACATTCTGTTGAGCCCATTGGCCTTGGGGGATGTTCAGCCTATTTATACAGGTGCGGGAAGGGTGGGTGTGTGCTCATTTAATTCGCGAACTGTGGAATTTAAAAGGATACCTCTCAATGAAGATCGAGCTATACGGCTACACCACCAGCCCCTACGTGCGTAAGGTTGCTTGTTATCTCTATTATAAAAAACTGGATTTCGATTTTGTGGCTGTCAGCCCGATTATGGCAGAGGAAACTTTGGCTTTCACCGGCGGCAAGCAAGTGCCTGTTCTGAAAATCGGTGAGGAATGGCGACTTGATAGCTCRAARWTAGGYGCATGGCTTGATGAGCTTTACCCTGAAAAGCCTTTATTCGGCGCAAACGAGGCGGAAAAAGCCAYAGCAACGACAATCGACGATTGGGTGAGCGATCAGTTCATTCCCGGGATGATTTTCCGCGATGTGGTTGATGGTAAAAACGATGAGGGTTTCCGCAAGCGCGCCCACCGCCTAGCTGAGATCGTATCAAGTGGTGCGACGCTTCCAGATACTGTACGTGAGGCATGGCCTGATCTGATCAGGGCTGCGCCCTTTATAGTGGATATGGTCAAGAAGCTGGACCGTAGTGAGCCACTAGAAGCCATGAAAATGCGGTTGTTTATGGAGCTGGTCGCGCATTTGGGCGATGGCCCGTATCTAGGCGGTTTGTCCGAACCGACGCTCGCGGACTTTGCTATCTTCCCGCAGGTGATATTCCCGTTCCATGTTGGCCTTATCGACCATATGCCAATGCTTGAGCACCCAACCCTTGGCCCCTGGYTAACGCGCGTAGCGGCGCATCTGCCTGCGAACCCGTGGTGTGTAAGCGAAGACATCATGGTGAACCCATGGCCTGCGCAATAAAGTAGGCTTGAGATTGAGCGGCTTCCTAGTAGACGTTACGTGGAAGCCGTACTATTTTTCAATTGCGCGCAGAACAGTCTCGCGCTCGGTCTCGTTGACGATATTGAGTAGGACTTCCCAAAAGCCTGCAACGGCCTCAGGCCCTGCCGTTTTATAAGCTTGAGCTACGCGCTGACGCTGAGTGGAGAAAAGCTGCTTCTCAAACGCATCGCCTTTCTCTGTAAGATACAAAAGGCGTTGTCTTCGGTCCGTAGTCCCTGCTTGTTGCTCAATATAGCCGTCATCCACCAACTGGCCGAGCACTCGGGACAGGCTCTGTTTGGTAATACGTAAAAGCTTCAGCAACCCGGATACCGTGGTTCCAGGCGAGCGACCAACAAAATATAGCACCCTGTGATGSGCRCGSCCTAARCCKGTGTCRGCYARKATTTTGTCRGGRTCTTGCGTGAAATCYCTGTAGGCAAAATAYAACAGTTCRATGCCGCGACGAAGYTCTTCTTCGCGYAAATATAGGTTTGGRTGTGGTAATTTTCTGTGCATATATCTATAACATATTTAAGTCAGCTTTGTTGACATAWTAACGACATAATGTTACTTAGATCAAGTAAAAATCGTTATATTATTCTTTTTATTGCTAARATGGAGAAACGAAATGGCATCTGCGTCATTTGACAAGATGAACGGTAAAATCTGGATGGATGGTCAGTTCATGGAATGGCAAGATACCAAYGTGCACGTGYTAACGCACGCRATGCACTATGGTAGCGCGGTMTTYGAGGGGCAGCGCGCCTATAATGGTACGATTTTTAAGCTTAAAGAACATACGGCCCGCTTATTCGCATCCGCTAAAATGCTTGGTATGACGGTTCCGTGGACCGAAGACCAAATTAACGAAGCTTGCCTTCAGTGTTTGGAGATTAACGGTTTTGTTGATGCTTACTGCCGCCCGATTATATGGCGTGGTAGCGAAATGATGGGTATTTCTGCCCAGTCGAATACCATTCATGCTGCTATTGCGATTTGGGAATGGCCAGCATATTTTGCAGAAGAAGCTCGCATGAAGGGTCTGCGCCTCGATATTTCTGAGTGGCAGCGTCCTGCGCCCAATACGGCACCTGTGCATGCAAAGGCAGCAGGYCTTTACATGATTTGCACGCTTTCTAAGCACGCTGCAGAGGCTAAGGGCTATGACGACGCGATGATGTTTGATTACCGTGGCCAAATAGCTGAAGCTACCGGGGCGAATGTTTTCTTCGTGAAAGAYGGTGACCTGCATACGCCAACGCCTGATTGTTTCTTGGATGGGATCACGCGCCGCACGGTTATAGATCTAGCTAAAAAGCGCGGTATTAAGGTGATCGAACGGGCTATTATGCCGGAAGAAATGGCCGGATTTGAGCAGGCATTTCTTACCGGTACCGCCGTTGAGGTAAGCCCGCTATCAGAAGTTGGCCCATACACCTTTGAAGTAGGCGAAATGACGAAGGCGCTGATGAAAGATTATGACGCACTTGTGCGGGGCGAAGGCTAACACGTCTAGCGCCCGAGCGGGGTCTTGTCTCTAGTTAGTGGTGAATTTAGCGAGTCTAGGGCGAGGCGGCAAAATGTTTGCCTGCCTCAGTGCCCTAGCTCTTTGGGGAGGAATGTCGCGCGGGAGGTCACGCGGCATTTTTTACATCATTTTTGAGTCGCGGATYGCACGAACAAGRTCGCTCARYGCATCACGRATATTTGCATTRGGGAGTGTRTCKACGTTNGGGANGCATAATYTCGCTMGTATCWATRCGRCCMRAGAGCATWTCTTCAGCAGGGGGGAGGCCCTCATAGAAGTAGGATACTTGTACCCGCATAATATGGCCAAGCATAAAGAGGCGGCCTGCGCTTATCCTATTGAGTCCACACTCATATTTCTGGACTTGTTGATAAGAAATACCCAGAATTTGGGCAATATCTTGTTGCGAAAGATCAAGCGAGCGACGGCGGTCTCGTAAACGTTGGCCGACGTGCTTATCGATCAAATCTGCCTTTCTTGCCGAAAAATCGCCATTATCTTGGCTGCTAGTAGCATGAAGCAGAACCATAGAATTTCCTTCCTTGGTTGCGGCAAACTATTCTTCGTTGGCGCTTGCGGATTCCTGTGCTAGAGAAACCGCTGAGGCCAACCATTAGCTGGTTGCCGACAGGGGTGTAGGTACTTGGATACTACTGGTTGCAACGCTGGTTAGAGTATATCTATTTCTAAGAATTTCAAAGCGCTTTTCGAAGCGATGGGAGTAAAAAGCTACTATGACAAACGTTTCTTTTAAAAATTTTGTTTTATTAGCGATTGTATTTAGCGTGTCGGCTTGTGGTTCAAAAGACGAGGATCGCTATGTGGCCCGCGACGTTGAGGTCATTTATACGCTTGCTCATGATAGCTTAAAGCGGGGGCGTTATACGCTAGCGGCTGTGGCTTTTGATGAAGTCGAGCGCCAACATCCTTACTCGACTTGGGCGCGCCGAGCACAACTAATGGCTGCCTATTCGCACTATAAAAGTAGTAATTACGACGACGCTGTACTTGCTGCGCAACGTTTTCTCCAGTTACACCCAGGGAATAGTTCGGCACCTTATGCTTATTACTTGATTGCTCTGTGCCATTACGAACAGATTTCCGATGTAGGCCGCGACCAGGAAAAAACCACTGAAGCGCAAGATGCACTGCTCCAGGTAATTCGCCGATATCCCGACAGTGAGTATGCCCGCGACGCTTCGTTGAAATATTCGCTSACACAAGACCACCTTGCAGGCAAGGATATGGAAGTCGGACGTTTTTATATGAGACGGAAGGAATATCTGGCAGCAGTTGGTCGGTTCCGGAGCGTTATTGAAAACTATCAGACAACGAGCCATGCTCCAGAGGCTTTACACCGTCTTGTCGAGAGCTACCTTTCCTTGGGGATTGTAAGCGAGGCGACAGCGGCGGCTGCGGTTCTTCAACATAACTATGGCGGAACCAAATGGTATCGTTATAGTTACGCTATGCTTGTTGAAAATAACCTATCACCAGGTGCTTCAGGCGGTTCGTGGATCAGCAGCCTTTGGCCCTTTTAGAGCCTGGGCTAGGGAATTGAGGTAACGCCAATGCTGACAGGGCTCAGCGTTCGTGACATTGTTTTAATCGAAAAGTTAAGCCTCTCGTTCACCGGGGGGCTTACTGTGCTTACGGGCGAAACAGGTGCCGGTAAATCTATACTGCTCGATAGCCTTGGATTGGCCACAGGCGCGCGTGCTGATCGTGGCCTTGTCAGACAAGGTAGTGAGCAAGGCACCGTTATTGCCGAATTTGATCTATTACCCATACACCCCGCCTGCGTCCGCCTTTTGTCTGAGGGACTAGATGCCGGGGACGGTACTGTCATTCTGCGGCGCCAAATAACTGCAGACGGCCGCAGTAAGGCCTGGGTCAATGACCAACCCATCAGCAGGACCTTGATGGCTGAGTTAGGCGCTATGCTTCTCGAAGTGCACGGCCAGCACGATGACAGGACACTCTTGGATCTGTCGGTGCACCGTAACCTTGTCGATAGCTACGGTGGCCATCAAAAGGCGATTTCCGTCGTCGCCGCGGCTTATAAACAGCTAGGTGTCGCCAAAAAGAACCTTGAAGAAGCCGAAGCTGAGCTACTTGCTGTTCAAAAAGACGAAGAATTTATCCTGCACGCACAGGAAGAGCTAGCGTCGCTTAATCCAATGACTGGCGAAGAGGAAGAGCTTGCCAATCAGCGTACACTGATGATGCAAGGGGAAAAGCTGCTCGAAGACTTTAAATCATATCATAAAGACCTTTCAGGGCGGCAAGGCATAGACAGCGCGTTGCGCGGCGTGCTCCGGCGTATGGAACGCACGGAAGGAGCACTTTCTGAACGTTTGCATCCTATCATTCAATCGATGGACCGCGCCTCAATTGAGATCAGCGAAGGTGTTGAAGAACTAGAAAAACTAATTACTGATATCCAGTTTGATCCGCAAGACTTAGACGCCATTGAAGAGCGGCTMTTTGAAATTAGACGGTTGGCCCGGAAGCATGGGTGCTCGCCAGATCAGCTGGCAGATGTATACGAGACATTTGAGGATCGGGCAAAGGCCCTCTCAACTGGCGATGCTTCGGTTCTGGAGGCAAAGCGCATTCTTGGTGAAGCTGCAGATCACATGCGAGCTTCTGTTGAGGCGCTCCGCAAGGCGCGTACCGTGGCTGCGCGTAAGCTAGATATGGCTGTAACGGCGGAACTCCCGCCCTTGAAACTTGAAAAAGCGACGTTTCGGACCCTTGTCGCGCCCCTCGAGGAAAAAGACTGGAACCAGTCTGGTGGAGAGCGTTTGTCGTTTGAAGTTAAAACCAATCCGAATACGCCTTTCGGCCCGATGCTTAAAGYGGCCTCGGGCGGCGAACTGGCGCGCTTTATATTGGCGTTGAAAGTTGTGCTAGCAGAAGTCGGCTGCGCACCCGTTATGGTATTTGACGAAGTGGATCGCGGCCTAGGCGGCGCAACGGCAAGTGCCGTAGGGGAACGCCTAAAACGTTTGTCTGACAGTGCACAGGTACTTGTCGTCACCCACAGCCCTCAAGTCGCGGCGTGCGGTGACCACCAGTTCCAAATCTCGAAAGCCGACCACAAGGCCATCACTTATACTTCGGTTAATCAGCTGCAGGAGAGTGAACGGCGGGAAGAGATCGCTCGTATGCTTGCAGGCGCAGAAATAACAGAAGCGGCACGAGCAGCTGCTGACCAACTTCTTAATATTGGTGAGTAAATACCATGTCTGAATTTGATTTTGGTGATGCCACTAATTTGAGCGAGAAAGAAGTACGCCGTGAGCTTGCGAGCCTAGCCATGGAAATTGCGTTTCATGACGGAAAATATCACGGYGARGACGCGCCAGTTATTACAGACGGCGACTATGATGTGCTGCGTAAAAAAAACATCGCCCTTGAAGCTGCTTTCCCTCATTTGGTTCGGGACGACAGCCCCACTAAATCTGTTGGCGCATTGGTAAAACAGAGCAAATTTGCTAAAATCACCCATACGCGGCCAATGTTGTCGCTCGACAACGCTTTTAACGCCGATGACGTTGCTGAATTTGAAGGMCGAGTGAGGCGRTTTCTTGGGCTTGCTGAAGGCACCMGTATTGTAATGACAGCTGAGCCGAAAATCGATGGTCTTTCACTTGCTGTGCGCTAYGAACAGGGAAARCTGGCCTACGCTGTAACGCGCGGTAACGGAGCYGTGGGCGAAGACGTAACCGCCAATGCGAAAACTATCGCTTCTATTCCGCAAGGGCTAGAAGGCAAGGATTGGCCGGATGTTGTTGAAGTGCGCGGCGAGGTTTACATGAGCAAAGCCGATTTCGCAGCTCTGAACGCGCGGCAAGCAGATCAGGGCGAGAAACTCTTTGCGAACCCACGTAACGCAGCCGCCGGTTCGCTCCGCCAGCTCGATACATCAATTACCGCGAAACGGCCGCTGAAGTTCTTTGCATATGCTTGGGGTGAGGTCKCGGATMTGCCGTCTARTWCCCAACTGGGCATGACAGAGTATTTCGCGGCTTGGGGATTTGATGTAAATCCTCTGATGCAGCGCTTCAAAGGTGCCGCAGAAGTGGTGGCTCACTACAAGTTCATTGAAGAAAGCCGCGCTGGGCTCGACTATGATATCGACGGTGTGGTTTACAAAGTAGATGAACTAGCCCTGCAAGACCGGTTAGGCATGGTCGCGCGCGCGCCGCGATGGGCTATTGCGCACAAGTTYCCTGCTGAGAAAGCGACAACACTGCTGCGTGGTATCGATATACAAGTTGGACGAACGGGCGCGCTCACGCCTGYGGCTRAGTTAGAGCCGGTAACTGTGGGTGGTGTGGTGGTTTCGAATGCCACATTGCATAACCGGGATGAAATTGAACGCCTTGATGTGCGTATAGGCGATACGGTGGTGATACAGCGCGCCGGCGATGTTATTCCGCAAGTTGTCTCTGTCGTGCTTGAGAAACGAGAGCAGGGTGCGACAGTGTATGTGTTCCCTGAAACCTGCCCGGCTTGTGGTTCTTCTGCCGAGGCCGCTGATGATGATGTTGTTGTGCGCTGTACCGGTGGGCTCATTTGTCCTGCACAGCAAGTTGAGCGGCTGCGTCATTTTGTATCGCGCGGCGCGTTTGATATTGAAGGCTTGGGTGTCAAACAAGTAGAACAGCTTTTTGAACGTGACTGGGTTAAAGAGCCCGCGGATATATTCACTCTTGCGTATAAGAACGCGGCAGAGGGCGAGGCCCTGCAAAAGTGGGATGGTTGGGGCGATTTATCTGTAGACAAGCTGCTGGCGGCGATCGAGGACCGACGCTCGGTTGAT
>JAESRJ010000161.1 GCA_016764715.1 Kordiimonadaceae bacterium
TGAGTTGTTTACAGCCGCGAGCCCTGAATGCTTTTGCGACAACTCCACCATCTACGCGCCATTTAGCGAGTTTATTTGCGAATTCGTGCTTGATGACTTCTGAGGGCGATAGTCGGGGTTTTGCGTCAGCTTGGTCTGCCGCTGGGATTGGCCGTTTAATGCCGAATGCATCGAGCAAACCATTGTCGCGAGGGTGAAGCGCCGTCAGCGCAATCGGTTTCGCCATAATAACGATTTCAACACGGGCACTCTCACATACGGTGGATATTGAACGCAGTAGCTTGATGTGATTTTGAAAGAGGTCTCTAAACGTTTCACAGTCCAGGGCTTGTGCTACGTCGCCAGCTCTGAGGTTCCATTTCATGAGAACTTTGTGATCGTGTTCTGGTGTTCCAGAGAGTGCGCTAGAGACTTCTGAAAAAGCGCCGTAGCATTCTCGGTTATTCAAACCGAATTCGCAGGCAACGTTCCAAGGGAATTCGATTGAAATATGGGTGCCTTTTGGCAGGCCACTGATAGGCTTATGCATGACAAGCCTCCCCATTGATTAGGAGGCTGCTAAGTGTGCTTGCACCGCTGGAAGTAAAACGCGAGCATGCTCGCGCTACGATTTGGCTTAGCGCGTAAGCCCTTGAAATGCTTGAGGCGGCAATTGAGGTGAAATTGGTGAGACCGTTGTGTTTGTTGGTGTCATTGGCCGTTGACATCGATGAGGTCGCTGGTTCGAGCCCAGTACCGACCACCATTTAAAAACAATCACTTACGGAATGTTAGCACCTTCTGCGCGGCCCTTCGGGGATCGTAAGTGGGCTTTTATCTTATTTGGTAAACCAGTGAAAAACGTATCTAAAGCCTTGCATTCATTGGATAAATAGTCCGGTCGGTACTGAGCATAGTTCTTTCCTGTTGCTCGTTTTGGTAACGACGGTGCCACCTAAAACGCTGTTAACCGGTAAGCCACCTAGGTAGGCGCTTTGTGGTGATACTTGTTACCCAAAATATACCCGGTCATACATAACTTCTGATCAACGGAAAGAGCATTTTTCGTGTAGGTAATGCCGTGCGCATTGTGAAGGTCACAACCAGTGGAGCAAGGAATGAAGTGCAGGGAGTTTTTAACTCAGGTCTCTTAACAATTAGGTACGGATACCTAGATCAAAACTCCCCCTCATGTATTACACAGCTACCTGATTCGTGAACTTTCACTTTTTGACCATCTGCACCGCTTAACTCTTCGCCGGGAAAGACTTCAGGAACGAATGCCGAATTGCTTGTAAACGTCAGCGTATCTCTATCAAGGGTTGCTACCAAGTTAAATAATTCATGCCCATAAGTTAAGACCCCATTGTGCTCAGAATACGTGAAAACCATAATAGCAGTACCATCATCACCAACAAGAACGACGTTTCGATTTTTGGGGTAGAAACTCAAATTAACACGCGCATCATTTACGAGTTTTTCGCCTCCGGCCATGGAATGCGTGCTTACAACTTCACACCTGAAAGAGGTGATATCTTCTAAAGGGCCAACGCTGTTCGTTAGACCGAACGCTGTCGAAATAATTGCCAATAGTTTTAGCTTCGCCACATTGTTCTCCATTAAATCTATATCTCTAGTATATGCTTACACTTTAGTAATCGCCCGCTCAATACCCTGGAACTTCACCGACAATCGGCTGAAAGTAGCCGCTTAAGGGTATTGGGCGGACGCATACCACGGATTTGCAGATTATGGCCCCTTCTCGCCAGAAGTAGACGCCGCTATCCGTCGCGCAATCAAACGTTTGTTCGTCGTTATGTAATTTGGGCTTCGGCATACCTTATGCTAACGGAGGACTTTTCGCTCGCTGTACAGGAGGCACTCAGGCTTGTACCATCTTTTTGCACACTGATAGTTTAAGAACATCTTGGTCGCAAAGTTGGGAAAGGGCCGAGYTATYGTTTATTCTAGCTATACACCTCAGCACCTARCTAAAGGCCAATAATATGTTTGACGTACACTACATTACCCAAACAGAACCCTTTAAAACTGCAGGGGCGGCATTAAGAGTGAGACGCTGTTTTCATCAACAGGCAAAAAACCAATATGATTCACTGAGCGATGAAACTCATTACATTTATTTAGAAGTAATTGATGTTTCATCAAATATTATAGGGGTTAATGTAGGCGATTCAAAATTTAAAGATGAGCTCTTATATTTGATGGTTAAAGATGGGATCAAAATGCATGGTTCCATCCTTGAATTTGAGGCCAATATCCAAGATTTCTCCCCTTTTCTTGAAGACGCCTATTTCGAAGTTCAGGCTGAAAGTGAATCTTACTACGGAAAATTTAGAATTAAGGATGGTCAATTGCTAGAAGAGTGAGGGTTGTTGGGCGCTAACACACTCTGTGTACGAATGATCAATGAGCGGTACTCGGCAGCTAACCCGAGAACACCTGGCAGTGCAGTATAAGCAGCACCTTGTTTGATCCGCACTTCCCGCACCTAAACTTGATACCCTGCAAGCTGTGATCCCCGCCTAGACGTTTCCTGAGTGCTGCWACGGTGGTGATGCCTTCATGTCCGCAGCCCATCCCATTACAGAAGATGCTTATTTCATGCTGGATGTCCGCACCAAACGTTCTGGACATCCGTTCTGATGGTGGCGGGATGTGGGCCTATTCTTCTGCGGCATGGTAGACGGCGTTATCAAATTTTACCTTGTCTTTATACACGGTCCACAGATCAGCATCCACATTATCACTGCGCCATTTCGGGGCGATGTTCCACTTATATTGCTCGCGGTCTGGGTATTTTATGCGGTAATTTTCCAAGCTGGTGGCAAGCAAATCCATGCGTCGGCGCATTATTATCTCTGGCCAGTCCTCTTCGTCTTCCACTTGTTCCATTGAGTGAAATTCGTGATAAATGGTGCGCCTTCTGGCGTTTTCTCGAATTCTGCCAGCGCGGTGCAGAAGTAATAAATCATGAAGAAGCACATCGCCAGCCTTCACGTCCAATTCGATGATATTGTCGGGCGGGGTTTCGATGTACGGCGCCACTTTTCGCCGCTTATCTTGCGTTCTAGGAATAAACTGTACCGCGCCGTCGCCCGGCATAGAATCGTCAAGATAAATACCCATGGCAAAGGACCGGTGACCAGCCGGTGACGGAAATTTATAATCCTGATGCCAATCAATTTTACATTTGTCGTATTTATGTTTGGTAACCAGCGCGTCCCCGGTGGAAATAAAGTTGGGCCCGCATAGGTCTTCAGCAATCTTCAATATGCCAGGGTAGCCGAGCAGCTCCAACGATTCTTCTCCTGCAGCCAAATGAAAACTGTGAACCATATGCACAAAAGGCCGCGCAAAACTATGCATTAAGGACACGTGTTCTAATAAAGGGTGCTTGTTGTCTGGGGCGCTTGCGGCTTCGGTGATTTCTTGTAAAAGCCTGTCGGCCTGGCCGCGCAAATTTTCCAGTAAACCTGCGGGCAGAAACCCCGGCAAATGCAAATAGCCCTCAGTGTCAAATTGATTAACTTGGTCAGCTGTTAGGTACTTTGGATCTACGATCGAAGGTGCCGCAGCAGTAGGCTTGGTGCGCATAAAAAAAGGCCTTATMATTCTATAAAACTCAGCGGCTTCAAGGGCAAAATGTAGCGCGGTTTACGAAATTTGCAATGGCTTCWAAAAACATYTYCCGGAASCATTTGCACTTTTATGGCYCTACTTTTTRACACCAAGCGCAWWCYTTGCAGTATAAACCTTAAATTATTCTATACTATTTGCTGGGGAATATTACCCAGATAGGTAATAACCGATATTGCTAGCTGATCCTTACAATCATAGATGAATGAGAACGAAATCGTGACAACAGAGATGACGAACCCTGACGCAAAAAAAGGGTCATTTGTGGCCGTTGGAACTGGAATTGACGTTTCAAACCAAATGACAATTGGCGCACGCGCACATATCGAACAGGCCGATATTGTATACGAGATCGTATACGGCAAGGCAGCGAAACACTGGATAAATTCTTTAAACGATACTGTGGTTAGCCTATCGGGCTTTTACGATGAGGGTAAATCCCGTCTGCAAACCTACCGACAGATGGAAGACGTAATGATCGCCTCTGTAAAGGAGGGCAAAAAGGTTGTGGCCGCTTTTTATGGTCATCCCGGTGTTTTCGCRACACCGACCCACGGCGCAATTGCACGACTGAAAGCAGACGGATACACAGCCTGGATGGAGCCTGGCATTTCAGCGGAAGATTGCCTGGTTGCAGACCTCGGCATTGATCCAGGCAACACTGGATGCCAGGCATTTGAGGCATCCCAGCTTTTATTTTATAAGCACAGTATCAACCCAAACTGCCTGCTGATTATCTGGCAGATTGGTCTGGCGGGGGAGCATACTTTGCGAACGTTGAAGCAAGATAATCTTCAAACTGGGCTACAAGTGCTGACCAATTCCCTGCTGGACTATTACCCGCCGGACCATGAGGTGATTATTTACATGGCAAAAAACACGGCACTTTTCTCGAGCACAATAACCCGCATACCGCTTTCGGAATTGCCTGCTAGTAAGCCACACGGCATGTCAACGTTGGTTATTCCCAGCCGGGGGCTGCCSGATATGGATCATGAAACGCTCGCAAAACTAGGCCTAACGGCTGAGGACATTACGGGAAGTATTGATCCGACATTTGAATGATGATTTTAAAGTGTTCCGATAGCGACAACGCCAGCTGGAGATTGCCGTTTTGTGGCATCTCGGGGACTTGGTAAGTCTTGTTGTTTAAAGCTCTGGAAATAGATATTTCGTGACTTTAAAGAAGCCTTAACAATTTGTAGAGATTGTATAATTCATCTATACTTTGAAAAGTTCAATTGTTACCTGCGCGTAGGTATCTCTATTTTTACGAAAACTGACGGTAATATTTAAAGAGATGGGATTAATTTTATGAGCGATAAGTTATGTGATTTTATCAAAAAGGTTAATGAGGATGAGGCGGTCCGCGATAAATTTAATGCGGATAAAGTGGGAACGATGACCGACTTTGGCGTTAGCGCGGATGATCAACAACTGATTTTAGACGGCAATATGGAAGAGCTTGAAAAGCKKWKCRKYVAKRWWCTYKRYRAASKKRMMWMARAKCMGKYCRWMMWAAMTWAMMWWWMSYYMCAWKAAMWMYRCTGCGGTCTATTGCTGCTACTTTAGCAGCAATAGACAATGCGCTTTGATCTGAGACCGCTATATATGGTTGATGAAGGAAAATTAATTTTCTTGACGAAACAATCGAAAATTGACCACCCTATAGTGCCGAAAACGAAGGGCCAAAAAGGGGTGTCATGTATTATCTAAAATTTACGCGCCGCCTCTATTTGACGTTTATCGTTCTATCCATTTCTATTATAAACATGCCACAACCAGCCATTGCTAGGGGTGTTCAAAAWACTGCCCCTGCTCAGTCATCGAAGATTGAACAGGCAGACGTTCGGGTGCTGATTGATCGCATTAATGCCGTCGTATTTTCGGATGTAGCAGAAGCGCACCGCCTTACAGAAATGGCCTTTGCCAGACTGGACGAAAACCCGGACCAGTTTGTACGAGCAGAACTGTTCAATTTGTCTTCATTCCATAAGATGTTATCCGGTGACCCAWACGGAGCCATTCGGGATGCCTTAGCAAGCCGCAAAATTGCGGTAGAAATTGGGGACAAGGAAGAAGAAGCAGTCAGTTACCGATTGGAAGGCTACATTCGTAGCCATCTTGGAGACCATAGTGGTGGCTTAGAATTTTTGCTCAAAGCATTAACGCTACAGGAACAGATAAAATCCCAAGATACGTCTGTAACGCTGCAATATATAAGCAGGGCATATTACGGACTGGAGAATTATACAAAATACCTAGAATATGGAAATCAGCTGCTGGATCACCCAGACGCATCGTCCGATACTGTCGCACGTGGTGTTGCGTTATTTACTGTTGGTGAAGCGTTGTTATTTTTAGGGAGACTTGACGAAGCAAAAAAAGCGATCTTGCAAGCGTCAGCTATTTTTACCGATATAGCCCCAGGTTTTTTAGTCGGAGCGCAAACGCTGCTAGCGGAAGAAGCCTATCGGTCAGGCCGTTACCGGCAAGCCCTGAGGATCCTTACTGATAGCGCTTTAAGCCAACAAAAGGCCTATAATGCGGGTAAGGATACACGTTTCCTTTTGCTCAAGGCAAAAGTACTTACGAACATGAGTAATTTCAGCGGGGCCTTAGCCACCTTGGATGAACTTATTGAAGTATCTCGCGCGACGGAGGATTCTAAGGCAGAAAAGCTCGCCCAAGAACAGTTGGTGCTGGTGTATGAACGGCAGGGGAATATTGACGGGGCTTACGGTGCTCTGCAAAAGCTCATTAAAATAAGAGACGCCCTGTACACCGCCAACAACGAAACAAAATTGGCATTCTTTGAGACCCAGTTGGAGACAAAGCTGAAAGAGCAACAGATTGTTTTGTTGCAGAACGAGAATGATTTAAAAAGTTTGCAGGCCTCGCAGCTGCAGGAGAGCACCCAATTACGCGGATCCGTTATCGTGCTGGTGCTCGCGCTTTTGGCGGTAGCGCTTTATGTTGTGTACCGCAACGTGCGGACCACGCGGCAACTTAACAGAAATGCTGAAAAACTTAAGGCCGCCTACAAACAAGCGGAAAGTGCAACCCGGTCCAAATCAGATTTTCTGGCCCGTATGAGCCACGAAATTAGAACACCGATGAATGCGATCATTGGTTTTGGGCATTTGGTTCAGAAAACAGACCTTGATGCGGAACAAACAGACTTTATTTCGAAAATTCAGCTGTCATCAAAAACCTTGCTCGGGATCATTAATGACGTTCTTGATTTCTCCAAAATTGAAGCTGGGAAAATGGAGATCGAAGACATCCCGTTCTCCCTGGAAGGCGTGCTGGCGAGTGTATCAAACATTGTGGCGTTGGAGGCTCAGGAAAAGGGCCTTAAGTTGCTTTTTGATATGCCAAAGGACGTACCAGACAGCTTGATTGGGGAYCCAACAAAGCTTAGCCAAATTCTTATCAACCTTGTGAATAACGCCGTCAAATTTACCGAACAAGGCGAGGTTATCATTAAAGCGACCATAGAAGCTTCAGGGGCCCGCCAAAAATTAGGCTTCTGCGTTTCTGATACCGGTATTGGCATGACGGCAGAGCAATGCGGAAATCTTTTTGCGTCCTTCACGCAGGCAGACGGGACGATCACCCGTAAATACGGCGGCACCGGCCTTGGTTTGACAATCTGCAAGCAGTTAAGTGAGCTGATGGGCGGGCAGATCCGGGTTGAAAGCCAGCTGGGGCAAGGAAGCCAGTTCTATTTTAATGTTATTGTTGGCAAGGGCGAACGAGACGTTAAGGAAACGACTGATGAGGCGGTGGACCCTTCAACTCAAGCGGCCAGCGCCGAAGGTTTGTATCAAGACCTTCTCTCCTTAAAAGGCGCGCGCATTCTTTTGGTGGAAGACAATGCTATCAACCGGCAAGTGGCAAGGGGCTTTCTTGATGATTTGGGCATTATTGTCGACGAGGCACACAATGGCCTAGACGCAATAGACGCGGTGTCAGATCAATCTTATGACCTGGTTCTGATGGATATTCAGATGCCCAAAATGGACGGCTTAACGGCAACCAAAAAAATTCGGGAGACATTGGGTGCCGACGCGCTGCCTATTGTCGCGATGACAGCGAATGCCCTGAGCACTGACCGCGACGCGGCTAAAAAAATAGGCATGAACGACTATGTTACCAAACCCTTTGACCCAGTTGATTTCTACAAAGTTCTGCTCAAATGGATAAAGCCAACGGACACCCAAAAACAGGCAGAAAATGATGTATCAGGAGACCCTTTTTCCATGGAATTTATGGCGCCGGATGAGCTCGAATCTATGTTTACTGACACAGTAGACGACAAAAAAGATGAGCCAGCAAAAAGCACCTCATCCCCCGCTTTGCCCTTTAAGCATATTGATGCAGCAGCAGGGGTGCGCAATTTCGCTGGTAAATTAGATAGGTATCTGGAATCTCTGCATTTATACCGTGATTTATACAGCAGCGTTGGGCTTGATCTCAAGGCGATGCTTGATGTTGACGATATTGAGGGCGCGATACATTTGACCCATTCACTGAAAACCGTCTGTGCGTATATCGGCGCTGTAAACTTGGATGTTGCYTCAACGGAATTAGAAAGCCATYTGCGAGATAACAATGTTACGGCGGCACAGAAACACCTGCCCACGTTCATGCAGGAAGCGGAAAATGTTTTCTCCGACCTTTTGTTACTGGAAGGTCCAGGGCGAGAAAATGACAGAGGGGCAGAGCAAGTAGCATAGGCGGCTATAATGTTTTACCCGTTCTGCCATAAGGCCCCCATCCAATATCTTTAGGCAACTTTTAAGAGGCGCTTGTAATAGGGCCGCCGAGCAGAGCTATGACTTCTGCGACCAACTTGCGTCCAGCGTTTGCGTCGTCGGTAACCTCCTACGCGAGTAACGTTCACTCATAACGCATCAAAATTGTCTCAAATGAGGGCGCTGCGTCTGGCCTAGCGTAGGGGCTGCCGGTTGGTGTAGGCCATATGAGCATGATCCCTGTCTGGTCGGCATCGAGCGCGCAGTCGATCGAGAGCTGACTGGCAAGGAGGTAGGCCTGAAGCAGCTGTATGTCGACGACAGACACTGATTTTTCCGTCATGCCGTATAGAACGCCGGTACTATCAAGCGGACCCACAGTGCCTTTGAAATGGAGCTGCAGGTGATCGCCTATATTGGAGTAGACTACATGGCCGGCACCTGTCGCCGCATGTATCCACGAGAAAAGGCTTCGCAACTCTGCGTGATGTTCTGTGCTTGTGAAAAGCTTCGGCAATAAAGTCTCGTGGTCGATCTCTTGCGCCGTGCATTGTTTGCCGACGAGGCTATCGATCAGATCTGGAATGGTGGCGCTCTCAGAGCTGTTATCCGAGCGCTGAAACAGAGTGCGTGAGATGTCGCTAAAGGCTTTTGAAAGCCGCATCGTCTCATCGATCGGAAGGGTCCAGAAATCCTGTTGATGAAGCTCTAGGCCAGCGACTGATATAGCTACCTCGCCTGAGCTCATATCATTGAGATAGTTCAGCATACCAGCCCCTGCACGGTCAACAAACGGGAGCGATGCACCGAAGGCAACCAGTGACCGTACGCGGTCGGTTACCAGCTGGCGTTTGGTTGCAGATAGTTTGGCGTGTAGCAGCATGTTTCTTTCGCGTTGGATTTGGTAGAATTTTACCGCCAGAATAACTTCGTGCTTAAGGTTTTCAACGTTCCAGGGTTTGTTGATGTAGCGAAAAATCTCGCCTTTGTTAACAGCATCAATCGCGTCGCTTATTTCAGAATATCCAGTGGTTAATATTCGCATGATTTGGGGGTGGCGTTCGCGTATATGGTCCAGCAGTTCAACACCGTTCTTTGACGGCATCCTCTGGTCGCTAATGACGACGCTGATCTCGCTCGCCCGCTCGCGTAAGATGGCTTCCGCCTCGTCCACGCTAGCCGCAGAAAGGACTGTATAGTCGTTCTTGAATATACGCTGAAACAGCCGTACGGCTATTTCTTCATCATCGACATAGAGCAGGGTCGGGTTGCTGGTTCTTTGGATCATAATGCGTATCCGATAAAATTATGTGGCTGTTGGCAGTGTTACGGTGAAAGTGGTGCCTTGTCCGGGCTCGCTTTCAACTGCGATTGAACCGCCGTGATCTTCAATAATGGTGTGGCAGATGCTTAGGCCGAGGCCCGTRCCTTCCCCCACTTCTTTGGTTGTGAAAAAGGGATCAAAAATATTTTTAAGTGTGTCTGCATCCATGCCGTGGCCATTGTCTTTAACAACGACCAGGGTATTTGCGCCGCTGGTTTCTGTATACAGTTCGACGGTCGGTTTTTCTCCCGGCGGCATGCTTTTGACAGCGTGCGTGGCATTGACCAGAAGGTTAACAAGCACTTGGATGAGATTGTTCGATTTGCCGAGAATTTTGGCATTGGTAACGGTAGTGACATTGAAAGTAATTTTGTCAAACTGACTGGCCGTAAACTTGACGGCGTGGTCCAGAGTTTGGTGCAGGTCAAAGATTGAATTAAGCTCATCTTTGTCGCGGTAGGCAAAGCCCTTAAGGTCGTTGACGATAGTCGATATTCTGCCGTAGCCTTTGCTTATGTCTGCAAGGATATCAACAAGATCGTCATCATTGGCAATCACCTCTTCCGCCTCAAGCAGCTGAACGCCTACGCTGAGGAAATTGAGCGGATTGTTAATTTCGTGCAGCAGCCCCGCAGACATAACGCCCAGTGCGTTTAATTTTTCTGATTGAACGAGCTGACCCTGTGTCTTTTTGAGCATTTCGAGCGCCCGCTGGATTTCCTTATACTGAGCACTGAGATCCCGTTCGAGGCGTGCTTGAACCGCCAAATTGGCGATCCGCGTTTTCACTTCGGTGGCACTGAAGGGTTTGGTCAAGAAATCATCTGCACCGGCTTCTAGCGCTTTAAGCTTGCTGGTTTCATCAATGCGCGCCGTTAGCAACAGGATCTTGATGTTGCGGGTGGCTTCATCGGTTTTCAAGAGCTTGCAAATCTGCAAACCGTCAATGCCCGGTAGCATAAGGTCCAGAACCATGACGTGCGGATGGTGATCTTTGGCGGCCTGCAGGCCTGAAGGGCCGTCCGCGGCTTCAAAGAGCGAATATGTATCAGCTAACAATGACGCCAGATATTCCCGCATATCAGTTTCGTCGTCCACAACAAGCACAGGCGGCAAGTTTGAGTTGGTTGGTACCTTTGGGGTCGCGTGCGCCTCACTACGTTTGGGCGCAACAGGATCTGGCCTCATAAGCGTATTACGCGAAATNGNGGCGCTATTCTGATTATCCGCAAGGGGGAAAGTGATGCTGAACTGACTTCCTTGCCCCTTGGTACTGGTGACTGCGATAGTACCGTTCATTTTCTCCACTAGGTCTTTMACAAGGGCWAGTCCGATGCCTAAACCTTGATGCTGCCTGGTTGAACTGCCGTCTACCTGCGTAAACCGAGTGAAGATCTTGTTTAGGTTTTCCGTATCTATGCCGATGCCAGTATCGATGACGCTTGCTGTAAAGCTCTTKTTTGTGACGCTGGTCTTTATAGTTATGGCACCGCCCTCAGGCGTAAATTTGATCGCATTGCTGAAGAGGTTGATGAATATTTTCTCAAGCGAGTGTAAGTCTCCGTCAACGATTGGGGATCCGTCACATATTTTCTTTGTAAGAGTAATTTCTTTCTCAGCCGTCATATGAGAGATGCTGTCTGTAAGGCCAGCAAGAAAATGGTTCATGTTAACGTGGGCTTTTTTAATGGCGTATTTGCCYTCGTCCAGCCTGACCACATCAAGAAGRTCRTTGACCAGMCGCAGGAGCCGRCGGGCATTCGTATCAATCACCTCCATGAGCGAGAGGCTAAGGTTGTTACCTGAGTGATAACGCCCAATTAGTTCCTGTATCGGCCCGAGGATGAGCGTCAGCGGCGTCCTGAGCTCGTGGCTGACATTGGCCATYACATCTGTTTTRAGYTCATCAAGGGTKGCCAGTTYRWCRWWVKKRTSWWSSASYTTSAVKKYRARMWDMWWYNTGHWCGMAMSRGYGMHWNSGCSKNAWMAKRNGAYANABGNNRMGAGMGMTYRRWAYGRYGAAYANCAWGSWRMAACAGGTTGTTGAAAAAGGCAACCTCATCGAAAGCTGTTTTGGAATGAATGAGGCAGGTGATCACGTAGGAGACGAGCGTGAACGAGCTGATCACCATGCCGTGTTTGATGCCGATCGGGAATAGCGTGCAGAGCGCGAGTAGGGTTATAAGCAGTGCCTCATAGTAGGGGGACTGAGATCCCTCTGTAACATATATAAAATAGCACATCATGCCATTCGAAACGATCAATATGCCGAACAAGAGCCAATCGACATAGCGTGCGGCAGACTTGAGAAAGGTTAACCCGTAAAGGCAAACCATAAGCGCCGCCACGAAAAGGCGAACAAGAACAAACTCCACCAACATGTGCGGGTAGACAATAAAATCCGCTGAGGATCCGCCCATAATAAGAACTGCGCCCAGCACGCAGCCAATTTTCACATACCGCAATTTTACATCTGAAAGTTCTGCCGCGTGCCGGGCATAGAGAGCGTTGTCTTTGGTCATACGGTTGCACTTTCTTTAGTAATCTCAAGGAATACGTTAAGATGGGTGCTGTCGTCGTAAATCTTCTGGTTGTTAAATTCGAGGGCAAGCGCCGCCACTTGCTCGGCGTCGCGCATGATCAAATACCAGTCAACAATATGTTCCATTGCAAACCGATCGGGATTATCTGGATGAACATTGGTAACTAAGACGGTGCCGCCGTCTGCAATCAGTGTGTGAAAGAGCTTGATAAGCCGCGAACACAATTTGTCGCCGAGATAATCAAAAAGGCCAGCACAATAGATAAAATCGTAGGGTCCGTTAAGGACATCGCGCTTTTTACCAGACGCTGCCCTAACCAGATCCGTCACCGATTGGTGGAGGTAGTTCATAACCGGTCCTGAGCCTACCTGCTTGATGGTCGCAGTAATACTCTTCTCGGTCACGTTCAGTGTTTCATAATTAAAATCAAGCAGGTCGAAAGTGCAGCTGTTGGAGAGAGCACTATTATGAATGAAGTTGGTTACTTCAATCGCTGGTCCGCAGCCCACGTTGAGTATTCTGAAAGGCCTGTCTTTAGTCTCCGGATTAGCATGATGAGCGTTTGCCAGTTCTATGAGCCGTTCTTCAAGTATCTTGAGCCGGTTTCTGTGCGCTTTCGCCAGTCCCATGTTCAGATAGTATTGATTGATGATCTGAGCATAAGTAGAGCGTCCTTCTCTTTGGTCCCTGTCCATCATATTAACCATTTCATAGTCACCTGCATGACCGAGAGGCTTTGAATAGGTGCGATTGATGAAAGGGCTGACCATAATAAGTGGAATAAGGTCTTTTTTGACAAATTCGACATGTATCTCTGTTTGGTCCTCAGTCACCAGAGCAGCCTCGCGTTCAAAGCCACCGCACATTTCTGTTAACCGTTCAATGAGGGGTTTAGCGAGCTGCTGAAACTTTTCGTCTTCAAGATGAACGTCGTTTTGCAAGGTGTCGAGGGGATCATCTCCCTGCAAGTTGGACTGGGTCAGCCATTTCTTGAGATCGACGAGGAAGTTGCGGATGTTGCTCATTGCTAAGCGGTAACCCGGGCGGATCTCGTTGTGCTTATCCCATTTACTTATAAAATCGTATGCTATGCGCTGCAGGTCTTTCGGTTCACTCTGTATCGCAGATTGGTCTAGCCATGGATCGGTCAATGTTACAGATATCACCAGCACAAGCCCTGTRTTTATGAGRTTCTTGACRATCGCTCGTCCTTCGTAGGCTATAGTGGTGCCGTGGTATATGGTTAGTTTAGGCAGGACTGCGCTGATCCTGACAACGACATAGGGGTCGTATACTTCAAGCACGGCTACGGCCTCAGACAAACGCAGCGTGGTCCCGTGGGTCTCAACGCCTTCATCATTAACGAACGAAATCAAACTATAGCTCCTCGGTGGTCCCGCAGGATGGCAACTCCGCGGAAACACGTGATCTTTATACGCAGCTCTCTGGCAATGCTGCTTTTTTACTGCTTGTTTACCGTCCCCCCGAACGGCTGTTTAGTYTTAATCCKCAGYATCGACATAGACGTTATAGACCTTCACTGGCGYTTTATCAGCAACAGAGTTGGTAAAAGAGCAAAATCAAACAGGAAAGCTACAGTAATGGCAATAGCTGTCAGCATGCCCATATCCTGATTTAGCTTGAAACTAGAGCTGACCAAATATAAGAACCCTGTTGCCAATATTAGCGTGTTGCGCGCTATTGCGCTGCCAACCTTTTCAAAGACGCACAGTACTGCCTGTTCCTTTGTGACACCCCGTTCTCTAATAGCTCTTACGTATGTGCTCATGAAATAGATGGTATCGTCCACGATTATACCGAGTGAAATMGCAGCTACGGCTGCAACGGAAAAACCCACATAGCCAACTAGAAGTGCCCATATTCCAAAGGTGACAGCAAGCGGGATAAGGTTAGGCACCAGGCTTAAAAAGCCGAGTTTGACCGATTTGAAAGCAAACCCCATCAGCAGAGCGATCAACAGTATTGATAGTAGCATTCCGGTGCGCATGCTTTTTACATTGCGTTCGGATAGCGAGTTGAAAAGTACTGTCGGCCCAGTGGGCATAATGGTTTTGATGCCCGGACCAGTTTGCTCCCGGTGCCATGAAGCTGTTTTTTCCAGAAGCTCGGCAATTTCCTGACTTGAGACGCTTTTCAGCGTAGCGGTTAGGCGGGTCGCGGACCTGTCCAGATTAACAAGATCGTTTAGATCCTGACCGTAGGCKAGGGACATCTCGTATAGGAGCAAATATTGGGCAGATTGCTYTTGGCTTGCGGGCAGGGCGTAGGCCCCCGGATCGTCCGCATTGATATTGCGGTTGATCTTTTTCACGGTATCGCTGAACGAGCTTACATGTGTGATTTTTGGCTGTACTTTTAGCCAGCTGGTGAACGCTGCCAATTGCTGCTGATAGTCTGGATTATGGACAGCGTTTGGCGCGCCTGCTGTCATGTCAAATTCAAGCAGATAGATCCCGAAATACTTGTCGGCTTGTTCGGCGTCTCTCCGGAACTCTGTCGTTTCATCAAAATAGGTGACGTACGTATCGTTGAAAGTAAGCGACGGCACGAACCACAGAAGAATGAGCGCAGTACTTCCSAGACCTAGCAATATTGGTTTAGGGAACCGAACTAGGAAATGGGCATAGCGCATTATATAACGGGTGGCGTTTTTGTCGCTGAGGGGTTTTGTTTTAGACGGCAACATGGCGATGATCGCTGGTAGCAAGGTTAGTGACAGAATCCATGCAGCAACGATACCTGCGGCAGCGATGTTGCCGAGATGCCAAAAGGGCGGTGCCTCTGAGAAATTTAGCACCAGAAATCCGACGGCAGTTGTCAGCGATGTGATGGTCAGCGGTGTAAAATTATCTGCGACAGCTTGGGTGATGGCCTTGTCTTTGGGCATGCCTTTCGCCCCGTTCTGTTGGTAACTTGTCAGGATATGAACGGCGTCTGCCACAGCTATTGTCAGGACAATTGTAGGGGCCGCTGCAGAGATTGCGGTCAGGGTTGCGCCGAAGAGGCCGGCAAGGCCCATTGCTGCGATAGTGGAAAAAGTGAGTGTGGCCAGTACCGATACGCAGGCGGAGGGTGACCGCATGGTTATAATCAACATGAGGATCATGACCCCGTACATGCCAGGAACCAGCGTGGCGAGATCYGCGAGTACGGCGGCGCGGAATGCGTCGTTTAGAACTGCGATGCCGGTGAGGTAAATCTTGTGATCCGGGTAGCGCGCTTCCATCTGGTCTCTGAGCCGGTAGGCGTAGCCCACCGCCTCAGGTACCTCTTCCTCGCTAACGTCATTAAACTGGAGAGTGACGGTGATCGCGGTTGCCTTGCTGTCCCTTGTAACGAACCTGCCAACCACTAGCGGATCCGAGAGGGCTATAGTTTTGATGCGGTTGATGTCACTGAGCGTTGGCGCACTGTCAGGCGTGAGGAGAGGCTCAACGGTGACTGTATCGTCACTGCCGGTGCTGTGCTGAAAGTTTGTTAGCGAATCTACCCGTCTGGCGTAGGGTGTTTGCCAAGCTTCCTTGGTTAATGATTGCACCAGTTCAAGCGTGGTTTTTTGGAAGCTGTTGCCACTTTTCGGTACYACGACAAAGACKATATTGTCGCTTTTTCCGTACTGCGCCTGAAACGCGTCGAGCGCTTTGATATCAGGGTTTCGCTCWGAGAACATTTCGCGGTAATTGCTACTGATCTCAATCAACGACGCGCCGTACAGAAGCGGAAGGGATAAGAGACAACAGATAAAAAGTACTAGCCCTCTGCGCCGAATACAGAAAGAGACGAGCGAGCGGATTAGCTGCTTTTTGTCATCGGTTTGCAGAAGCATTTTCCCCGTTCCTATAGTTTTGCCCGCTAGGTGCTAGATGTCGTCTTTTAGCGTGATACTGGAATAATGTTTGGGCAAAGTCTAATTATAGGGCTGGCTTACCATTATTGTGGAGCTGCCAGAATTAGCCCGGCATCACTTTTGGAGAGGCTGTAACCTCCGCCTCACATATAATTTGGCTGTTTTTCTGCAGGGCCAACTTCATGGTGTGGTCGACCATAATTTCTATCGTGCAGAATTGGACAAAGACTTCTGGTCGTCAAAAAGAATCTTTGAGTAAGACACGCTAGCAAGCGCCACAATGATACGTTGATGTCTATCTCAGTAAAAGCGCGCGCCATAAAGCCGCAGTACAAATATACGGCATAGCTTATTTTCACTGCTTTTCCTATCGGTAGGGTTGCAATATTTTTTGCCTCTGCATATTGTCCTGACAAGTACTTTCGTGGGGATGATTAAATGTTAGCGGAAACTACACAGCAAGCAACCGTGCTGTTCGTCGATGACGAAACGGTAACGTTGCGTCAGTTTACAAGGGCTTTTGGTAAGAAATTCAACGTTCTAACAGCCTGCAATACGGCAGACGCTGGCGTAATTTTAGACAAGTGCGACCAAGACATTTCGGTGCTGGTATCAGACGAGCGTATGCCTGGTGAGCCAGGCATAAGCTTTTTGAAGCGTGTGAAGAAAGATCATCCGGACATTGTGCGGATATTGACCACTGGCTATAGCGACATGCAAAACATTCAAGACAGTGTCAACTCCGCTGAGGTTTTTCGGTATATCCCCAAACCGTGGAATTTGGCCACCTTGGGGGATGACCTGGCAGCGGCTGTTAGCCTATTTAATGAGAAAAAACAGCTTCGCGAACAGGTGTCTGGTTTCAAGCAGGCACTGGTTGAACAGCGGATTGGAATGGCGCTGCTCGACACCTTAAGGACCGAAGGACTGGAACAGATTATTGACCAGTTTTTCCTGCGCATGATTGTGGTTGAAGATTATAGTATCCATCTCACACACCGTTTGTTTAGCGAAGGCAAAGACGGTCATTGGTACGAGTATACCCCGTCTGCGCAGCCTAACGGCGTGGTGGAAGAGCAACGTTCCGGGTTGGAAAGCGCTGTCCTCTCGTCGGTACTTCGGGATCAGAGGGAAACCATTTTCTACGGTGAGGCAGCGCCAGAATACCTTGGGTCTTTTCAACGCCACCCGGTTAGCGCCGCTGTGCCTCTGTTTACAGACGATAAGCTGGCCGGCGTTATTCTGCTTGGTAAACCTCTGAAGGCGGAACAATATAGCGCCGACGATATTCGGCTGTTAAATTGGTTTGGACGCGAAGTTGCGGGCGTGCTGGAGACGTGGATTACCCATACTGAAATGCAATCCAAACTGAATGAGGCTGAAAATAGACTGTCGATCGTGTCTCAGTTTAATGAGTACAACCACGATGTAAAAACGCCGCTTTCCAATATTGAAGCACTGATTTTGGCCGGTGAGGCGTTCACTGAAGAGGAACGCAAAACAAAAATTCTGGACCAGGTGGAGCGGGGCAACGCTCTTGTTTCGACGATGGTTAACGTGTTGAAAGAGCAACACTTTAAGACGAAAAGTTTGTTTGACCTTAACCAACTAGCTGATGAGGTCATCCAGAGCTTTCCTACCCAGGTTAAAAACGTACGGACCAGCTTTAGCGAACTACCTGCTTCATATGCCTATGAAGAAGAGCTCAAAATTGTACTGCTAAATCTGCTGTCGAATGCCTTTCAAGCCAAGGACAAGGATTGTCCTGACGTGCTGGTGAGTACTCATTATGACAGCGCGCGTGACCTTGTTATTTGCAAAGTAGCTGATAATGGCTGCGGTATCGCTCCAGAACGGCTTGACGTGCTTTGGGCAAAGCCGGGAAGCAACAGAAAACACTTGGGCGGCAGCGGTGTCGGGCTAAGGGTGGTCAAGCGTATTATCGAAGACCACAAGGGGACAATTTCTGTAACCAGTACGCTCGGTGAAGGAACTGAATTTACTCTTACACTGCCGGTCGTCTCACTTTAGCCAGCATAGCCTTTACCAGCCGCATCTATTAGGCACGCGCCAGCTTCGCATAAGCATCATAACTGTAGTGGCATGTGCTGGCACAGGCAGGTATGTTTTTGGCTTGGCCGCCGTTTTTTTTGGCG
>JAESRJ010000162.1 GCA_016764715.1 Kordiimonadaceae bacterium
CTCGATCAATTGATCGAGCCCTTTTTTATTGGTTTTCAGGCCAAAAGGTTATGCGCGAACATTCTCGAGGAAGCCCTCCACCTGCCTGCGAAGCTCGTCAGACTGTTGCGTCAACAGCTGGGCAGCAGTTAGCACTTCTGTTGCAGCCTTGCCGGTAGAAGTAGCGCCTTCGTTCACGAGGTGAATGTTGGAAGTCACTTCTTCTGTGCCGTTAGATACCTCTGACACATTCCTGGCAATCTCTTGCGTGGAAGCATCCTGTTCTTCCACTGCCGACGCGATCGAGATTGAGGTTGCCTCAATTTCCACGATAATATCTTTGATCTGGTCCATTGCACGCACCGCTGTGTTCGTCGCTTGTTGCATGCCGTCAACCTGCTCACTGATCTCTTGCGTTGCGCGTGCTGTTTGATTGGCAAGTGACTTAACTTCACTTGCAACAACCGCGAACCCGCGTCCGGCATCTCCGGCGCGTGCGGCTTCAATTGTAGCGTTCAGGGCAAGCAAATTGGTTTGTTCGGCAATGTCGTTGATAAGTTTTACAACTTCGCCAATCTTGGCGGCCGCATCAACCAGTTCAGAGATATCAGCACTAGCGTTTTCCGTACGTCCCACCGCGTCGCGGGCAGCGGCGCTTGATTGGGTCGTCTGGCCCGTAATCTCGCGTACGGAGGCAGAAAGCTCTTCTGCAGCACTTGCCACCATTTGTGCATTTGTGCTCGCAAGTTGGGCCGCGCTCGCCACAACGTTTGATTTCTGGCTGGTATCCTCGGCAGTTGTGGCCAAGCCAGTTGCTGCGCCTTCCATTTCCCGTGCGGAACCAGATACGCCTTCAACAACTGCCATCACGTTGGCTTCGAACTGATCAGCCATTTCTAGCATTGCAGTGCGGCGATCCGCCCTGGCTTGCTTCGCCTTTTCTTCGTCTTGTTTGCGGCGTTCTTCAGTTTCTTCTCTTTGCCTTGTGCTTTCTTCTTCGCGGCGCTTCATTCGTGCTTCGTCTTCTTCAGCCTGCTTTTTAGCCATAGCGCGGCGCTCGACAGCGTTTTCCTTAAAGACCTGAACCGACCGAGCCATATCGCCAATCTCGTTGTTTCGGTCAGCATGAGGAATATCAACTTCAAGGTTCCCGTCAGCGAGCACCATCATTGTGCTTGATAACGCATTCACGGGGCCAACTACTCGTGTAAACACCACCCACAAAGAAGCAGCACCGCCAGCCAAAATCAGGGCGATAAGAATACTGGCAACGACCATATCGACTTTAGCGCTGTTTACAGCTTCTGTATTCAGGTCATTAGCCAACTGGTTGGCAAGGCTACTCATGCCGTTCACAGGTACTGCTGCGTCTTCTGACGCTTTAACCCAGTCCAGAGCAGAGCGTTCATAGTTAACTGTGACGTCGGCGTCCTCTTCCGCATCTTCAACGGCAGTATCAGACAAGTCGTAAAGTTCGAATTTCGTTTCGGCAAAGTCTTCAAAAAATGTTTCCTGAATGGCCCCTAGCTGGTCCGACATTTCTTGAGATGCTATAGAAGACCCGGCAATAGATTGCACAAGGTCCCATGCATTTTGTCCTCGGCCGCCGTAGCGAGAAGACTGGTCTTTCTTCACGTCTGAAATTGGTGCACCAGAGGCTACATTTTCGCCAAGGGAAGCAGCCTCACGAGCTGCATACTCGATCATGACCCAGAGCTGGAATTTCAGTTTATTGACGTTGGCGATGCGGTCATCCCCATAATCATAGCTTGTTTCAATGACACTTCTAAGTTTAGCAGCGGTATCTACTAGAGAATTCATTGTCCGCGCTATTTTCCGCGTATCAAGAACGTTTTCTTCTTCTGCGTCACCAAAGCCGTCAGAACTTGCTGCAGTGGTCTGGTTGCCCCCAGCTAAGTGCTCATCTATCTGCTCATGAAGGCCGTAATAGGCTTCATAGTTTTTGTTGAACTGGGCTTCTAGAGAGTCGAACCAATCGTTTATGTCTTTGAAGCGAGCATCATCGCTGCTGTACCGATCAAAATCATCCCTGCTTTCAAGCAGTTCAGTTACACGGTCATATGCCCCTTCAACCGCTCTACGGTTGCCCTGAATTTGGCGGGTGAATTGCTCTGGTACGGTACCGGAAAGGCCGTATGCCGTAATCGTATAATTTCGCTCAATCGCTACGGCAAGTTTTAGTTGCACGAACTCATCGATCAATTCGTTAAGATGTTCAGCCCGCTGGGCTTTGTCTTGCTGGTCTATTGATGTGACAATTTTTTGTATGCCCATAGAACCGGCGATAACGATCAAAAGAAATGTTACGGCGAGAAGAAGGTTTCTTACGCTAAAAAGTCTACTTGTAGTTTCGCTCTCAAGTGCGGTCATTGCGAACCTGCCCCTTGTTGTTATAACTGACTCGGATACTATTCCGTATGTACCTAGTTCACGTCTACTCTATAACCGTCAAGAAGAAGTAAACATTTATCCAACGCACTGCGGAAATTTCCCTGTATTTTAGTTGGTTAGTTCAATACTAACGTCTTAAACGTTTGGCGCAACCGTATCGTGCTGGTCAGCAATAAATTTACTTGAGGTTGCGACCTTTCGTTTCCCTTAAGTAACGGTTATTTGTTGCAACAGCGTGTTGTCGTTCCGGCGCGGTTACAATATCAAAAAGGTTGAAGAATGTTGTCTAACAAGGCCTCTAAGGTCGATGTGATCGTTGTAGGGGCAGGTGCTGCTGGCTTAATGTGTGCAATTACTGCGGGGGGCCGAGGTAAGAAAACGCTGGTTTTGGAGAAAAGCAAAAAAGCTGGGTCAAAAATACTAATTTCAGGGGGTGGGCGTTGTAACTTTACAAATCTGTACACACCAGCAAATTCTTATATTAGCGAAAATCGCCATTTTGCAAAATCTGCTCTTAGCAGTTATACGCCGAATGATTTTATGGATTTTCTCTCTTCAGGCGGAGTGACATGGCATGAGAAAACGCTTGGCCAACTGTTTTGTGACCAGGGCGCGGGGAAAATACTCGACGTTCTGTTGAAGGCGTGCGCTGACGTTGGGGTCGAGACAAGATTAAACACTGACATAACTGTAGTAGAACATTGCGCAGACGGATACGTGGTGAAAACCAATATGGGTATTTTCATGGCTCCAAGTCTAGTGATGGCGTCAGGCGGTATTTCTATTCCAAAGATGGGTGCRACTCCGTTTAGTTACGAGATTGCCAAACAATTTGGCCTGCCAATAGTGCCGACATTGGCAGCTTTGGTACCGCTGGTGTTTGCTCCGGATATTGTGGCAGAAATGAAAACACTAGCGGGCGTGTCCGCKGACTGCATTGTTCGGTGCGGAAAAACCAGTTTCCGTGAAAACCTACTGTTCACGCACCGGGGCTTATCGGGCCCTGCGATACTGCAGATTTCGTCCTATTGGCAGCAGGGCGATACAATCGAAGCTAATTTACTGCCAGACGTAAAGGATCCACTTGGTTGGTTAAAAAGTGAACGTACGCGGCGAGCAAAAGTGACGTTAAAAACGATATTGAAGGACCATTTYCCGGACCGTCTTGCAGAATGGCTTGCCGCTCCGTGGCCCGGTAACATTGCGGATTTATCGAATAAAAGTTTAGAGGCCGTCGCCTGCCGCCTTGGTGCGTGGCAGCTGAAACCAACCGGCAGCGAAGGCTTTGCCAAAGCAGAAGTAACGCGCGGCGGGGTTAATACTCAAGCGCTTAGTTCAAAGACGATGGAAGCGAGAAAACAGCCGGGGCTTTAYTTCATCGGGGAATGCGTGGATGTAACCGGCTGGTTGGGCGGCTACAATTTTCAGTGGGCTYGGTCGAGTGGCTTCGCATGCGGCAATGCCGTATAGTTGGGAACCCCACTCTCCCCATTCCAAAGAGGTTTAGGAAGCTTCTCTCTTTAATGACCTGACCATCATTCTTAGCGTTTCCTTAGCGCTTGCTAGCGCGGTGACTTTGTCTGGGGTTTGGGCAATTGAATGGGCGGCCTCAATGATGGAGCCTAGCAGTATTTGCGCTGTGATGTCGGGCGCACTCGATTTAAGGACGCCGCTTTTTGTCAGTTGCGCAGTGGCGGCCTGCATAGCACCAAAAGCATATTTCATTTCAATGTCTCGCCACAGTTTTAGGCCGATAACAGACGGGGCATCCCGAAAAACAATACGCTGGATATCAGGCTGGGAACAGATTTCGAGCGTATCACTGATGCCTTGTTCAAACTGTTCCCAAGGTGTTTGGCTTGTATTTCGCAACGCGGCGATACGGTCCATTATTTCCTGCTCTACTGATTCTGCAACAGCCTGGAACAGTCCTTTTTTATCGCCGAAGTGATAATAGACAGCGCCAGTGGTGATGTTTGCAGCAGCGATAATATCGGTAAGCGCAGCGTCTGCGTACCCGTCGCGAGCAAAAATGGTTCGGGCGGACCGAATGATACCCGCTCTGGTTCGCGCGCTCTTTTCAGCCTTTCCTGAGGATTGATTGGTAAGTGCAGATTTTACTGCTTTTGACATCTCGCCTGGCTCTCAATTTTAAAACCCCACATGTCGTGGGCTTGACTCTTTTATTAACATAACATAATTAAGTTATGTAACAAGATTAAACCGAGGAGAACACCTGTGATCACAATTCTACTTACTGTATTTGGGGTATTTTTCGTATATACTGGCGCTTACAGCATGGTAGCGCCAGAACGTTTTGCACGAATGCTTAGCTTGGAAACCCTTAAACGCTCCGGCGAAATTGAAATTCGGGCACAGTATGGCGGCTTTTTTCTGGCTGCAGGCTTGTCTCAGTTTTTGGCGCTTGCAGGATACATGGAGCTGGCTACTGCCCTAATCATAAGTTTGGTGATTTTTGGCGGCCTTATCGCTGGTCGGCTTATTGCTCTCATGCTGCCTGGGACGGACGCACGGATCAGTTCTTCGATCCGCGCGCTTTACGCTATTGACGCTATTGGCACAGTTGGCGCGGGGGCTGCCCTCTTCAGCTTGAATATGGCGTAATATTTAGGCTGGGAAAACTGTCGCTAGCGCAGTCCGAAGTTTGGTATCGGCCAATTCGTCGTTCAGAGTATTTTGTTTGATGCTAAATATGTCATAAAACGTGGGTAATGATAACGAGGCTTTCAAGTCTGCGCCGAAATGCGGAGCAGATACTGCAGCGGCTTTTAGCACAGTTTGAGCCCCGCCTTTGCCGGGGGACGTTGCCAGTAGTACAGTTGGTTTGCCTTGAAACACTTTCACATCAATACGTGATGTCCAGTCAAACAGGTTTTTAAAGGCAGCAGTGTACGAGCCGTTGTGTTCGGCGTGTGAGATAATAAGGGCGTCAGCTTCCCCAAGTTTCTTATAGAAAGCTTTGGCTTCATCTGGGTGACCTAGCACTGCTTCTCTATCGACACTGAAAAGGGGCATTTCATAATCATTGATATCAATGATCTCAACTGACGTGCCGGGGTAGGTCTCTTCCAATACACGCGCGGCGTAGCACACTAATTTTTTGTTGATCGACTGCTTGCTGTTGCTGGTCGAAAAGGCAACTATTTTCATTGTGGGTCTCCTGAACTGAGGGGTGCCGTAGGGCAGAGCATTTTTTGTTTACTTGGGAACAGTAAATTCGATCACATTGTCATCTGGATCGCGAACGAAGAACGAAGTTCCGCCTGGGTGCGTGAACGGCTCACCGCTTAGCGGGATGCCCAAATCGCGTAGCTGCCGAATTGTTTTCGCTTCGTCGGCTACTTCCAAAGCAATGTGGGTGTAGCCGGTGTATTTTTCTTTGCTCCGCATCAACATATTGTCCTTCCGGCCTTGGTTCGCATTGAGGATGAAATTGATGTTCACCCCGGATGGGTGCTCGATAATCGCGACAGGCTCAGGGCCGATTGGGCCAGCTAGGAATTCGAAACCGAGTCTTTCGTAAAAAGCACGGGACGCGGCTAGGTTGCTTATGCGGATGCCTACATGGTTTATTCTGCTAAAATCAATCATCATTYTTCCCTTTGTTGTTCTCTCCAAACAATATAGGTGTTCTGAATATTTTGATTAGGTGGCAATAATGGATAATATAGTTCTAAATATAGAACGAATAGAGATGCARGATGATTGATCTGAACGATATGGCGCTTTTTGCCAAAGTTGCGGAAAAAGGAGGGATTTCCGCTGCGGCTCGCGCGCTCGGTATCCCCAAGTCCCGGGTTAGCCGGCGCATTGCCGGTTTAGAAAACGCGCTGGGCGTGCGCCTTTTGGAACGAACCACTCGTGCCGTTCAGCTTACGGAAACTGGTGCTCTATTTTTCAGCCATTGCAAACGAATTGCTGAGGAAGCAGAAAGCGCGCTCCAAACCGTKAACCAAATGGTGGAGAGCCCGCGCGGCTTATTACGKATCAGTGTCTCTGTAGCGGTGGGGCATTATCTTATTGCGCCCTATTTGGGGGAGTTTCTGAAGCTATACCCCGACATTGAAATGCAGATGGATCTGAACAACCGACGGGTTGATATGATCAGTGAGGGCTACGATATTGTTGTACGCGTGGGTGACTTGGATGATAGCAGCCTGATGAGCAAGAAGATCGGACAGGCACGTGCGCATTTGGTGGCGTCACCTGGTTACATCGAAAAGTCTGGTATGCCTGCAGCGCCAGAGAATTTGGCCAGCCACCGGAAAATCATCATGAGCGACAGTAACAATACGGTGCAGTGGTTGCTAGAAAACACGGACGGTAAGCTGCAGTCCGTTGATGTAATCCCAACAAGCAGCATCAACGATTTTACGGCGCTCGCTGCGCTGGTAGAAGCGGACGGCGGCATCGCCATTATGCCGGAATATGTGGTTCGGGGCCAGCTAGCCGCCGGGAAATTGGTACGGTTACTGCCTAACTGGCGCAGCAAAGTGATCCACTATTATGTGATATATCCGAGCCGTCAGGGGCTAACTAAAAAAGCGGACGCTTGGATCACTTTCTTTGCCGCGAAAATCAAAGGTGCCGTTGCTTTGTAAGGCGGGYATGCCTGTTRAAAGCTAGCCGTTCACYGCTGCATATCTCACCAGCCATAAAACTCTATAAACATCCTTAATTAGGCGCAGTTGCTAAAGGCGTGTCGGGTAGGGCAGCCAATATTGCTGTGAAATGCTTGTTTGTATCGAAGTAAGCGCCGTTTGTGGACCAGCCAAGCCGCACGACAACTGCGTTTTTAGACGGAACAATACCAATTTCCTGGCCACTGAAACCGCGGGCTAGATACATATCCTTTGGCGCGTCGGGTAACAGATAGCCTTCGTCGCGGGTTGGGTGACCGCCATTGAGCCAAAACTGCGCGCCGTACTGGCCTTTCGGCGCTGCCGGCGTTGCTGTGTGGGAGTAGGTAACCCAGTCTTTGCTGAGTACCTGCTTGTCGCCCACTTTGCCTTCGTTCAAATATAGGAGGCCAAAGCGCGCCCAATCCTGTGCCGTGGCATACAGATACGAACTGCCAACAAAACTTCCAGAGACATCAGGCTCGAATATCACGCTTGTCATCCCGAGCGGCCTAAATAGGCGTTCTTGCGCGTAGGTGTGCATGGCTTTCAAATCMCCRCCAACYTGTTCGCGTARGATGCCTGCCAGAATRTTTGTRGTRCCGGAMGAATARTACCAYTTGGTGCCSGGYTCWACGYCTTGWGGTTTMGCGCGGGCCARGGCAGCCATATCCGCAGTTTTAAAGAGCATATCAGTGCTATCGGTACCAGGGTCATAGGGTTCAGTAAATTCGAGGCCRGTGGTCATKGTTAGGAGATGGTGCAACGTGATTGCGCGGCGCGGATCATCCTCGCCTTGCCATTCTGCGATGGGCGCCGGGCCAGTGAGGCTGATTTTACCGTCTTCTACCATCGTGCCGATCAGTGCACTTGTTACGCTTTTTGCCGCCGACCAAGATAGGAACCGGCTGTTGGCGTCAAATCCTTCGGCGTATTTCTCAGCGATGACCTTGCCGTCGTAAATGACAATAACGGCRCGGGTATCGACGGTTTGCTCGGCAGTGTTGTCCTCAAAGGCCCCGTCAACAGCTGCCGCGAGCTTATCCCAGTTTATGTCGGCCGCATCGCGGTTAAGGCTAACGGTATCACCAAGCGGCCATTCTGCGGTGCGAATGGCCCGGTTGGTTTCAGTGATACCTTTTGCCTGCGCAATTAACGCATCGCTGTCGGTGTCAATCATYACCGTGCAGCCCACGCCTGGGCGGAAAAGGGCGGTACGGCTTACGGTTCCTGCTGCAGTTGCGGTCGCCGTTTGTTTTYCCTKATCAAACGAGAACGTAACATACTCCATCATTTCTTTATTAAAGAGACGCAAGTCCCGGCGAAAGACCTCGTCTGGGGAGCGCTCGGTCACATAAACACCTGAGCAAGCCAGCTTTGCTGAGACRCCAGCAATCATAGGGAGGGCCGCTTCAGCATCGGCGCGGTTTTGAGTGATTATGGCGTTTGCTGCCAACGCGCCTACCGATAAAACGATTGCCCCGCAGATTAAAACTGCCTTTGTCGAAACTGTCTTTTTACCGAAGAATAGCCGCATAGGTTGGTGCTCCCACTGAGATTTTCCCAATCACCATAAGCATTTCAACAAGGTTGGCTAGTTTACCAAAATATTTTCCGACGGGGATGGTCGCTAGAAAAACTGGGGAGTTGTCGCAGTGAGGCGCTAAATTGGGCGTGCATCAAGTGTTCGAAATCGCGCACTTCGCCTGTTCATTTTCGAACACTCTGCGGATGCAGCTTTTAATGGAAAACCCGTAACACATTGAAAAATATAAATTTTAATTTCTGGCACGGGCCTTGCGAATTAACTTGTACGATACAACGACAGCAAACAAACAGGTCTTTGAACGGCAAAACAAAAAAACAGCCGAATTAGACGACAGCGAGGAATAAACTGATGATATTTTTAAATGAAGTGAAACAACAATCGCAAACTGTGACTTTTGGCCGTGCCACGGCTGGTGTAGCTAAAATGACTTCCGGGTCGGCCTTTTGCGTACGGCGTACGCGCCGCTATAGCCGGTGACTATACAAATGTAGAAGTTCCTAGTGGTCGACAAGACCCTTGGAGCTTCTGTTTGCTTTTGGCCGGAACTATTGCCGCGGGCCTGAATTGGCGCGGTAAATACCAAAACTCCCATAGCTGCGTATAGCGGATTAAACCTGCAGCGAAACAAAAAGTCAGCTAGGAGCGAGCGGATCATCGCTCTCAACCCGAGGTGATTCTGAGATGTCCCCGCCAGCAGTTTCAGCAAACTTTTTAAGCACAAGGTCAGGGCCTGCAAGAATAAGCAGGCCAAGCTGAGAAGACCCCTGCCATTTCACTTCGGCTGCAAATTCGCCTAGTTCTTTGATCTCTAAAAGCAAACGTTCCCCAAGCTGTAGCTCGGCCTCACAGGAAACCAGCGTTCCAGCAAGGGATATATCGCGGACCTCACAGGGATATTCGCGGTCATCATCGGTGGTGAGCGTGCCTCTCCACAAGACCGGTAAGCGGTCGTCTTGGCGCTTGTCATCATTGGTCATACTGTTTCCTAACTGCACTCATGTGGGAACCTTGTTCTAAACTATCTGATTTTTTACTTGAGTTAAACCCGCATATGGTGGCAAGGGTCATTTTGTGTGCACAGTGGTGTGCGTAATTAAGCTTTTGGGAGCGAATAGCGATGCGTTTGATAGACGGTGTGCGGTCCGTATTTTTTAATATTACATTCTATAGCTTCACGCTTCTCTATCTTGGGCTGGTGGTTGCGCCTTCGTCCTTCATAAATAAAAAGCTCTTTCACGTGTTATTGAATGGCTACTGCGTTGGGTCGTTGCAGATCGGGCGATGGGTGATGGGCATCAAATATGAGTACCGCGGCGCGGAGAACCTGCCAGCAACTGGCGCTTTGATTATTGTATGCACACACCAAAGCAATATGGATAGCTTGCTTGTTTATCCTAAGCGCAATGATGTGACAGCACTTGTGAAAAAAGAACTTATGTCCGTGCCGTTTGTAGGCACTGTGCTGAAGACAATGAGCTGTATTCCTGTCGACAGAAAATCTGCCAAAGCGCACAAAGGCATGGAGGAAGTAACGGATAAGGTTATTGCAGCCCAGGCGCCYCTGCTTATCTTTCCGCAGGCAACGCGTGTTTTGATTGGCGATACTAAGCGYCTGAAGCCGGGAGCCTTCTACATGCAGGAAACCAGTGGCCTCACTGTTATCCCGATAGCTACGAACACGGGCCTGTTCTGGAGAAAAGGGTTCTTTCACCGTTCGGGTACAGCCGTATACGAGATTGGCAAGCCGATTGCCAAAGGGCTCGATAAAAAGGCCTTTATGGACAAAGTTCATCACCATGTGGTGGACCGCAGCCATGCCCTCATTCGGGAGGCTGGCTTCGGCGATGAATTGCCTTCTGTGGAAGCCGTTCGCAAGGCGGCGCGCGCAAAATAATCACTGAGTATGTGGTTCATAAGCGATGCTGCGACGGCTCGGGCTAGGCTAAACCTTTAGTGCAGGGTTAGCTAAGGTCGCGCAAAAGTRAAGAAATTCTCATCCCCTTAGGGCTTGTAGATGGCCCCCATGCTCCTAAACTGTTATAAGACAGACKGGAGAATAGTGTGACAGACATTTCAGATCAGCCCGAAAGTATGGCCTCAATCGCGGATAAACTTGCGAAGCATCATGCGCGCCATCCCGATCCATCGGGTTTGTCGATTGATAAAGCAGGTGGTTTGCTCCGCGACACTATGGCTGTTATTTTCCCGCAGTATGCGGAAGCAGACGGGCGCGCGCTTTCTGTTGAAGATCGCCTCAAGAAAATTGAAGACGATTTTTACCCGCTGGTTGAAGGCCTCTGCAAAGGTAAGGGCCTTGGCTGCGCTCGGCTTCTAGTCCAGAAATTCTTGGCAGGGCTGCCGGGGATCGCAAATTATGCCTATAGAGATGCACAGGCGCTTTCAGAAACAGACCCCGCAGCGCACTCCATTGAAGAAATTATTCTCGCATATCCAGGCTTTTTCGCAGTGGTAGCTTACCGAATTGCCCACAAATTATTTTTGCAGGATGTGCCGCTATTGCCGCGTTTGCTAACGGAATATGCGCATCAGCGCACTGGGATTGATCTACATCCAGGCGCTCAAATCGGGCACAGCTTTTCTATCGATCACGGCACAGGCGTTGTTGTGGGCGAAACAGCGATTATTGGCAACAATGTGAAGATATATCAGGGGGTTACACTCGGCGCTTTGCGGGTGGACCGCGAGCAGCGGAAGAAAAAACGCCACCCAACGGTCGAAGACAATGTTGTAGTTTACGCGAATGCCACTATTCTAGGCGGCGAAACTATTATCGGCAGAAACACGGTGATTGGCGGCAACGTCTGGATAACGCGTTCGGTACCAGCATGGTCACGCGTGATGTTCAAGCCAGCTGATAATGATGAAATAATGTCCATTCGGGCAAAGCAAAAGGCTCAATCAGGCCGYTAAWTTAGGGGACKATCATGAAAGCAACGTCGATTTTGGGCACCATCGGCGGCACGCCGCATGTGCGGCTGTCAAAGCTATTTCCAGACCACGAAGTATGGTTAAAGCTTGAGCGCGCCAACCCTGGCGCGTCGATCAAGGACCGGATCGCGCTTTCAATGGTTGAAACTGCAGAAGCCGACGGTTCCCTTAAAGAAGACGGCGTTATTATTGAGCCGACATCCGGCAACACAGGTATTGGCTTGGCGATGGTTGCGGCAGTTAAGGGCTACAGGCTAATCCTTGTAATGCCCGAGTCGATGTCGATTGAACGTCGCCGGATGATGCTCGCTTACGGGGCTGAATTCGTACTTACGCCAAAAGAATTGGGCATGAAGGGCGCAATTGCAAAAGCCGGAGAGTTGATTACCGAGACAGCAAATTCGTGGATGCCGCAGCAGTTTGCTAATCCGGCTAATGTTGATGCACATGTTAAAACTACGGGCCCTGAAATTGTCGCCGATTTTGAAGACGGGCTGGACTATTTGATCACAGGTGTTGGCACTGGCGGCCACATTACTGGGTGTGCCATGGTTCTTAAAGAGGCTTGGCCTGACATTCAGGTATTGGCAGTTGAACCTACGCTGTCCCCTGTGCTTTCTGGCGGCGACCCTGGGCCACATCCAATTCAAGGCATTGGCGCTGGCTTTGTGCCTGAGGTGATGAATGTGGACTTGATCGACGGCGTGTTGCAGGTGGAGCCAGCTGAGGCAAAAGCTATGGCACTTCGGGCAGCGTGTGAGGAAGGCATTTTGATGGGTATTTCGTCGGGTGCAACACTTGCCGCGATTGCAAATAAAGTGAAGGACCTGCCCACAGGCGCGCGTATTCTCGGCTTTTGTTACGATTCTGGAGAGCGCTATTTCTCTGTGCCAAATTTCTTGCCTGAAGAGTAACAAGTGCAAWCAGACGCTTGCTCGACATATAAATTAGCGTCTCAAGTTCGCTACGGAAAATACTGAAAATTGAAAGATACGATGAGAGAAGGCGAAGTTTATTCTTCGTCTTCTTCTATATCAGACTGAGCGCCGCCAGACTCTAGGCGCACGATCAAAGCAACGTGTTCGCCGCGAATTGCCAGTTCTTTATAGGACCCGCGCGGCAAAGGAATGCCTTGATCAATACAGTGATTAAGTACAGCTGCACCCACTTCACGGCCTTCAAAATACTGGGGCTCTGCTTCGTCGTTCAAATGCAGGTTCACAACAACTTCGCCTTCACTGTCCAAGCTTGCGATAATCTCGGAAACAGATGTTGCCTCAACGGTTTTACCCCTGCCTTCGAGCACCGGCCGAAGCGCAAGAAAGAGCTCTTCGTTTGAGAAAATTATACTGCGCGATTCGAGGATCATAGAGCTGCCTGCTTCAATAATGATTGCTCCTGCAATTATGCAGAATTTTCACTACTTGAAAAGGTAAATTAAATCAGGCGTTTGTCGCCAGCTTGCGCTCGGCTGTTTGTTGCCGCCACGCCCGAATAATCGCATTGGCAACTGTGGCAAGTGGAATGGCAAAGAATACGCCCCACAGGCCCCACAGGCCGCCAAAGACGAGGATGGCAACAATAATCGCGTTTGGATGAAGTTTAACAACTTCCGAGAAAAGAAGAGGCGCTAGTAAGTTGCCGTCCAGCGCCTGTAAGACCAAGTATGCAATGATCGCTACTAAGGTCTCGCTTCCTGTTCCCCACTGAAAATAGGCGACAAGGGCTACTGGCAGCGTGACCACAGCCGCGCCAAAATAAGGGATAAGCACACTGAAGCCGGTGGCCACAGCAAGTAACGTAGCGTAACGCAGGTCGATCACTTGGTAAGTAATGAAGGCTACACTGCCCACGATCAGAATTTCGTATACTTTGCCGCGCGCATAATCGCCAGCCCGGCCAGTAATTTCACGCCAAACTTGCTCTAGCAGCGGTTTGTCATGGGGGAGAAACTCAGAAACCCAGCCCAAGATCTGTTTCTTATCCTTTAGGAAAAAGAAGATCATTACCGGCACCAAAACCGCATAGACGGCAAAACTTACGACGCCCGTCAATCCAGATACGGAGAGCGTTAAAAGTCGGGGTCCGAAATTGGCAATTTCATTGCCAATATTGGAAAACCAGCCAGCGACTTGCTCCTCAGATATCAGGTCTGGGAATTCCGTTTGCAGCGCAAGTAGCGCCTGCTGAAGGCTAGCTGCCATTGCGGGGCTGTCGCCTACAAAGGCAATAACCTGCTTGGTTAGGGGTGGGAAAACAGCAATAACGGCTGTTAGCGAGACCAGGATAAACCCTAGGTAAACCGAAATGAGGGCCACCAATGGCTGCGTACCTCGACGTTTCAGCCATTCTATCGGCCCATCTAGCAGGAAGGCAATAACCACTGCTGCAATCGCCGGGGCCAGCATGTCGGCAAAAATGCTAAGCAGGGTAACAGTGAGCACAAGCACAATAACGAGAATTACAACCTGTTGGTCTGCAAAGGTTTTTTTGAACCAGTCGCTGATCAAATTCATTTTTCTTTACTCCCTAACACAGGTTTTTTTCTCGAATTAATGAGTTGTACAGGCAAAAAACCCCTGTCTGACCCGGATAACACTGGCGCTTGCTGCCAAACTTATATCTGGCACTGCCTGTAAACAGTTTCAAGTCTGACCTTCATTGCAAATTGTGGCGAAGGCGCGACTTGGCGCAATCTTTAGCCGCTTGAGGTGCCGCCGTCGACAATTACATTGGCACCGTTTGTGTAGGCCGCTTCATCGCTGGCCAAATACAGCACAGTTTTTGCCACGTCTTCAGGCTTTGCGGCGCCGCCTTTGGGTAGGCCGCCAGCGAATTTTTCCATGTCGCCGCCAATGTCTTCAAGGGCGCGCTTAAACATAGGCGTTAGCATCGGCCCGGGCGAGACAGCGTTGATGCGAATGCCGTCTGTCGCATAATCAAGCGCCGCGCTTTTTGTTAAGCCTACCACCGCATGCTTGCTGCTGCCGTATGCAGCCATCCATTCAGCCCCAGATTTGGACAGAATAGAGGCCACGTTTATAATTGCGCCGCCGCCGGTACGGGTCATCGCTGGGATTTCGTGGCGCATTGCGTACCATATGCCCATGAAATTGGTTTGCATTACGTTCATAGCGATTGTGGGATCAATATCGGCGAAGCGTGCGGAGGGGTGGCTGATACCCGCGTTGTTTACCGCAATATCAAGGCCATCGTTTTGATCTATTGCTTCACCGATAAAAGCGGCGACATCAGCCTCAATCCGTACGTCGGCATGTTTATAGCGGACGGCGCCGGGTAGGCTAGCGCAGGCATTCTCGACCCGAGCACCTTCGGCGTCAATAAGGCCGCAGAAATACACATTAGCCCCTTCAGCCGCAAAAGCTTTTACAATTGCTTCTCCGAAGCCTGATGTGCCGCCGGTTACGACTATTGATTTTCCGCTGAAGCGCATGCGTATTTCCTTCTAGGGCGTAGCTAACGCGGTAGTAGGAGTAGGGCAAGAGAAACCTTAAATGGGTACTTCCGAACAAGGCCGGCGAACCGATACAAAAATATATAAAAGTTGGATTGCCTAGCGGTGTGAATGACTATGCTTATTATCATGGTTGTGGGTGGCCATGCGCGGAATGAGCACGGCAAAGAATGCGCGTGCGCCGGACTTTACAAGAACAGTCGCTACGGCTGCGAGCCAGACGCCAAGCAAGATATTGCCGTTTTCGGTCGACGGAATAGCCGCAGGCCAAAATTTGGCGGCAACGGACAAGCCAAACCAAATGAGAAGTAGCCAAGGTGTTACCTGTTGCAAGGAGACATAGGCTGATGCCATCCCGCCTTTTGAAAGCCTGCGGTATGCSAGAACCGCSACCATAATCAAAAGGCCWATMGGYGCGAARAASCGCCCAACMGAYGCYAGYARATCCATATCATGRTGCGTTTTGTGRACAGGGATACTRTCCARSGCTGGSGCRAYATGCTGCARATAATGGGCACCAACCARSGCCATAACRAATACWATGCCCAGTACCGTGCCTATCCGGTGTGCGAAAACGCCGTCTTCGGTTGGTTTGGTATCATGGTCCTCAAGCGGATGCATCACAACATGGAACATGGAGCCAGCAGCAAAAGCCTGCCAATAGCCAATAAGCGGCACGTCGTACCATTCACCAGCAAAGAGCACCATCATATAGCCAACCACTGTCATCGCGCCCAGCGCGGTTAATACGGCTATGCCACCAAATGTAGTAAGAACCGGCCTCAAGAGCCACCATACGGCTACTGCGACCCCTACGCGGTGAAGAATAATACCGAACCCAATGAAAGCCCCATCATCTGCAGTTTTTGCGTAGGCTAAGATGGCCCCGTCGCTGGCCGCATGAACCACCAGCGCAAGGGCTGTAACCAGCATTAAGATGCGGTGGGTCATTTCTTCTGATTTATGSGACATGGCTTCYGCRATCCACGGTAGCGCAAAGGCCACAACGGCAATACCCAGCCCCCAAAGGCCGCTATGGTTAAGGGCCTCAGGTAACAATGTCATGGCGATTAGGCCAATTACGGTCAGGAGAACAAAGCCATCCAGCCCTGCTTTAATAGCAGGTAAGCGCCGAACAACATGCGCCAAAACAGGCGCTGCAATCAAAACCAGTACAGAAAATATTAGTGCGTAATCCAACAATCAAACTCGTATAAGTGCGGTCAGTTTTTCAACTGGGTCGCTATGGTTATAACATCCGCCGTTTAGTTATAGTATCACATCTGGGAAGTCTAGCCTAGTTTTTCAAGTATTTTCAAGTTTTGTTTGAAGGGAAGAATTTGTAGCGAAGGCAGTATTGCAAAGGCGCTAGTTTTAGACGTTAAACATATGTTCCCGCAAAGGTTACAGGCGCGGAGCCTAATCCCAGTTTGAAACGGGCAATGCCCGCTAAATTGGCTGTGTTCAAGCCGCCTAGATCTAAAAAGCGAATGCCGCGCGCTTTTAGCGCCAGCATCCCTTCCCAAAGAACGCGATTCTGTGCGTTGAGGTTTCGACCTTCCTGGCCAGCCCAGCCAATGTGATATGTTGCGCTATTGCCGTGCAGGAGAAAAAGCCCGCCGGCAATTTTATCGCGCCCTTGCAGAGCTGTTACGCACATGATCGGCGGCTGAGACCCGAGTTTCGCACTCGCGACATAGGAACTAACTAGCCCAAGGGGCGTCGCCTGGTAACCGCGTGATGAGCGCTGCTCACTTTCTTTCTCCAGTAGCCAGTTATATTGGTGTGGTTTGCGCCCGCCAACGCTGATTTGCAGCGGGTGCTGCTCTGCCCCTTTTAGCTGGTTCCGCCATTTGCCTTTTAGAGACTTGCGAAGTGCATCAGCGTCAGGCCGCAGATCGACCCAACATGTTGAAAAGCCTGACATGACGCGCCTAAAGCCAGCTTTTTTGTAAYGCGYGTTTGTTTGGCCGCCTGCTTCGCCTTCAGGGATGGCCGCTAGAAAATTCCATTTCCACGGCGCATATTCAGCKCGTAGGGCCTGAAGGCAAGCGGTCTCGGTAGCGGGATCGATATCTACGCTTGTCCAAAGAGGGCCGCGAAAGAGCGTTGTTAACCGGAACGCCCCTAAGAATTTTCGGTTTATCAAAAGCGCTGTGCCAATTTTTTGGTCCTGYTTCAGAAAAAAAACTTGGCTGGCCTCAGCKCCAAATGCYTGCARGGCGCGGCCGTAAAGCGGRTGYTGTTGCAAGGGRACCGGSGTGTCYAAGCAAATATTTTGCCACAGATCAGCGGCCAGCGCGGTGCGGACAATTTTGATTTGGGGTTCGCTGCTTTGCAAATGAAGCTCTGCTTGTTAGGGTTCCTGTATGCAAGAAGTTACGAAGACAGAAACTAAAGGTCAACGACCGAACATGTCTGGGGGAGAGTCCTCCGCCAAAGGCAAGGCAAAGCGGTTAAAGCTTGAAACAATAATGGGATGGCGCATTGCACCACCCCGATTAGTGTTTTGGGGCTATATTACAGGCCTCAAATATATTGCTCTGCCAATTTTAGCCGCGCTCATTTTGCTCGACGTGGCATTTTATTTTTTCTTCGATCTGGTTTTGGACAAATGCTACGGCATCCTGTGTTTGCTATAGCGCTTGTCCAAATCTCTTTAGCCTTAGCTATCGATTGAGATCAGTTCCACACTGAAGATCAATGTCGCGTAGGGCGGAATTGTGCGACTGCCCCGTTCCCCGTACCCGAGGAAAAACGGAATGGTAAATTCAAACTTGCCGCCAGGCTTCATCAACTGCAAGCCTTCTGTCCAGCCTGGAATAACACCGTTTAGCGGGAAGCTCGCCGGCGCACCGCGTGAATAGCTGCTGTCAAACTGAGTGCCATCAATCAGCGTACCAGAATAATGCACAGTTACTGTGGATGCAGCCGTAGGGTTYTCGCCTTTGCCTTCTACAATTACTTTATACTGTAGGCCGCTTTCGGTAACAGTAACGCCGTCAGCAGTGGAGTTTTCTTCAAGGTATTCCGCTTGGCCGTCTTTGAACTGAYTAATCTGTKYTTCGCGCGCSGCTTYYTCWGCYTCKTCAGCYTCTTCYTYGGTTTTTACGCCGAGCAGTTCAACATCAAACACRAGKGCTGCGCCAGGAGGAATGTCCTGCCCMGCRCCGCGGTCYCCGTATCCGATRTCKGATGGGATCATCAGCTGCCAYTTGGCGCCRACYTTCATCATCGTYAATGCTTCTGTCCAGCCTTTG
>JAESRJ010000022.1 GCA_016764715.1 Kordiimonadaceae bacterium
AGAGAAAAACCCCGCCACTGCCCATCTGTTCATTGTGAACCCGCTAAAAGGGAAATCCTTCGACAGCTTGTTTTCAACGCACCCGCGCATGGATATCCGCATTGCCAAGCTGGAAGAATTAGCCCTGAGTATGGGTTCTGCAGGAATACGCAATACAGAGCGGTACGAGCCTGCAGCACCGCAGCAAAAGAGCAAAGCTTCTCAGCCTCACGCCACATATGCAACGGTTGACCACCCATGGGGTACGCCTAAACAGAAGACCGTCCAGCCTAAACCAGTAAGCAGCGCCTCTGTGCCTGAAACCGGTCCGCTTAAAGCCAAAAGCCGGAAAGCGCCAAAACCAAAAGGGCCTTGGGGCTAATGTTCAGTTAGATAAGCCGTTAGTTTAAGCGTCAGCCAAAAGTCTTTTTGGCCAAGTCACCCAAATTTACATCCGGCCGCGCTCCGAGGTGCGAGATAACTTCTGCAGCAGCCATGCCGCCAAGTTTGGCGCAGTCCTCAAGGGATTTTCCGTTGGTCAAGCCAAACAGAAAACCTGCCGCGTACAGATCCCCAGCGCCTGTTGTATCTTCAACGGTTGCAGGCATTGCATTGATGCGAATAACCTCACCGCCAGAAATCACGGCAGAGCCGTTCTCTCCAAGTGTAATGGCAGCAAGCTTGCCAATGGCCTGCAGTTTTTCAAACGCAGCATCCAAGTTGTCCACTTCAAAAAGGGACAATATCTCATCTTCATTGGCGAAAAGAATATCAACCTGATTTTCAACCAGATCCATAAATTCATCGCGGAAACGGCCAACGCAAAAGCTGTCAGAGAGGGAGAGCGATACTTTTCGGCCTGCTTTGTGCGCAAGATCGTAAGCTTTCAGTACGGCAGCTTTCATTGTCGGCGTATCCCAAAGATACCCTTCAACATACAGTATTTCAGCGGCGGAAACGGTGGCTTCGTCCACATCATCTGGTGTCAGTTCTGTGCAGGCACCAAGGAAGGTATTCATGGTGCGCTGGGCATCTGGGGACACTAAAATCATACTGGTTGCGGTCGGCGCCCCGTTTTTGGCAAAGGAAGTTTCAAAAGAAACGCCCGCGGCGCGGATATCATGGCAAAAAACGCCGCCGAGCTGATCATCGTGTACTTTGCCAATATAGCCCGCGCTCCCACCAAATGACGCAATGGCAGCAGCAGTGTTACCTGCTGAACCGCCAGAGCGTTCCATAGCAGGCGGCATATCAGCATAAATTGTGGCAGAAGTTTCAGCGTCCACCAGCATCATCGAGCCCTTAACCCTGTCATGCTTCTCGAGAAAACTATCCTCAACACGTGCGATGATATCAACGATCGCATTGCCCATGCAAAGTACTTGTGTAGCTGCCATTTTACTGTCTTCCCGGTGAAGTTTAACGTTAGAGCGCACCATAAGAAGTGACAGCGGGATTGCAAGCGCTTCCTGATGCGCCTATCTATAGAAACAGGCCAAGAAAAATAATAAACTCAGCGAGGACCAACAATGATTGGCACAGCCCTTAATCGTACCTGGCAGCAAATGCTGCACCCCAAATTTCGCAGCGTTTTTTTAACGGCTATTTTGGCAGCGGCGGCAACGCTCGGCCTTTTGGTTTTTGTGCTGGATTTATATTGGCCAACAAGTTTCGCCATTGAACCGGGCTTGTTTGATTGGGATTGGTTCAATGCCTTCAGCGGCACCATCTCAGCGGCTGGCTTTTGGTTTCTTACCAGCATGGCTTCGTATCTGCTCTTTCCGCCTATCGTGACCTTGGTGATGGGCCTGTTGATCGACAAGATCGCCACGGCCGTTGAACAAGAGCATTACCCAAACCGCTTGGGCACCCGCGATGTGCCGTACGGCGATATTATTATCAGTGCCTTGAAGCTTGCGCTTTTGATGATCACCGTGAACCTGATCGCGCTTATCCCCTATATCATTTTGTTTTTCATGGGCGGTTTTGGCTTCATTATTCTTTTCGTAGCCATCAACGGTTTCCTCTTGGGCCGCGAGTATTTTGAAATGGTTGCGCTACGCCATATGGATAGGCGCGCGGTCGCTCATTTTCGCATCGAGCACGGCGGGCGTATTTTTATAGTCGGCGCAATAGTCGCTGGCATGTTCCTGGTACCGTTCCTCAATATACTCGCCCCCATTGTCGGGGCTGCAATGATGACCCATATTTTTCATAATCTGCCTGATCGCAGTGTTGAGGGAGCACGCCACTAATGCGGGTTTTTCTATCGAGTATAATGTTCTTGCTGCTGGCCGCCTGTGCATCAGGCGGCACAGTGGTGCCAGAAGCCACGCCGGTGTCGACTGAACCAGTAATAAGCCAAGTTCCAGAAGAAGCCCGTGTTGAAACGCCGCCAGTTGTCGAAGAACCAGTTCGGCAGCTTCCGCAGGTGGCAGCGCTTGATGGCCTTAATCCTAAACAAGTGCAAAGCATGCTAGGGGAACCAAGTTTCGTACGGCGCGATGCTAATGTGCAGGTTATGCTTTTTGAAACCAAAGCCTGCGTGTTCGAAATTATCTTTTTTGAACCTGCGCTCGGCGAACATTTTGTCGCCGCAAAAATCAACGCCCGCACCCGCAAAGGTGCGCAAACAGATGTGCAGCAATGCCTAGGCCATATTRTTCCGGGCGGCGCATGGCTTGACGACACGCCTACCGCTGTTGCCGCAGCGAACTGATCAAGGAAAGCCAGCATGCAGCGTTTTGATATTAATTTTGCAACAGTGGTTAAACTGATTATCTGGAGCACAGTCGTGGGCGCTGGGCTTTACTGGCTTGAATGGAGCACTGGCGAAGTGTTTGGCTGGGCCGCGAACAAAATTGCCTATGCATGGGCGTGGATTGCCGATATTGGCTTCAAATATATGTTGCTCGGTGCCACAATTGTAGTGCCTATTTTCCTTATTTCCAGATTACGGAAGCGCTAAGTTTATGGCACAACTTTATGATCCAGCAGGCAACGATAACCGGCTAGTAGCGCCCGCTACAGAGCGCAACCGCGAGGTCATTTATGATGTTCTAAAGACCTACTTGCCGACAAAGGGCACGCTCTTGGAAATCGCGGCGGGTACAGGGGAACACTCGGTATTCCTTGCGCCTAAATTTCCAAACCTGAAATGGCAACCAACCGACATCGATCCAACCCACTTGCGCAGCATTGATGCGTGGAGCGCCGCGACAGGCTGCGAAGTCATCTTGCAAGCCCAATCCTTCAACGTGTTGTCGGACGATGTAAAGACGCTTAACCTCACGGCACCGCTGACGGCGGCACTTGCGATCAATCTTATTCACATTGCACCGTGGGCTGTGGCAGAAGCGCTGTTCGATAAGATGGGCGCTGGCCTCTCTGAAGGTGGCATCCTATATCTTTACGGCCCTTACAAGCGGGGCGGCGTTCATACCTCAGCCTCTAACGAACAGTTTGAAGGCTGGCTGAAAGCACGTGATCCAGCAAACGGGGTGCGGGACATGGAAGCCGTGACAGAGCTAGGCACAAAAACCGGTTTTGCAGAACCCGAAGTAATTCCAATGCMTGCGAACAATTTCTCATTGGTATTCCGTAAGCTCTGAGCCCCCTTCACAGGCATAGTAAGGTGAAGCACCCAGCTACAAATCGACAAAAAAAGCGCCCGAAACGAGCGCTTTTCTACCTCTCTGCAAACTAGGCCTTACTGAATTGCTTTTGTGCTTTCAGCGGTGTCGTTTGCTTCGGTTTTCAAATCATAATGCTTGGAGTAGCGCTTGGCGATGCGCTCCACCGGGAGCAGGATAAACACATCCGTTGTGCCAAATTGCTTGTCTACGACCGCGCCGTTCCCTATCAGGCAGCCAAGGCGGAGGTAGCCCTTAATCAGTGGAGGAAGCGCGCGGCGCGCCTTTCGAACATCAATATCATCCTGCGCGATCAAGTTCATTTCTTCGTGCATACCGCTGAGCGCCGTTACCTTGAAATCTTCGGCAACCAGATGATTATGGTACAGGTATGCCAGCGGCTCTTTAAACTCAGCCGGATCGATCCCATCAAAACTGGCGCAGCCAAACATGTAAGCAATATTGAATTCTTTGAGGTATTCCGCGATGCCCTGCCACAGCAGATTAATAGTGGCGTTCGAGCGGTATTCTTTGTGCACACAGCTGCGGCCAAGTTCCAAAAGCTGTTTGCCTTCGCCCATTTCTTTGCGGAAATGATCCGTCATCAGCGGGCCAAGATCAAATTCACCAGCTGAGTAAAAACCCTCATGGGCTTCGGCAATTTCCTGCCGCAGCAGCCTATATGTACCAACAATGCGTTTGGTTTTTGGCTTGTCGTGGTCGATCACCAGCAAGTGATCACAGAAAACATCATACGGGTCCATGTCGCGTTTGGTGAGCTTCATTTTCCACGTGGGCTTGGCCTCCATTTCTTCATAGAAAATAGTGTAGCGCAATTTTTGCGCAATTTTTATTTCCTGAAAGGACCGAGCAAGGCGTACTTCAATACTGCCTTTTCGAACATACGAAGGCGCCCCAGCCATCGCTTGCGCAGCAGCAACACTTGGTCGCAACGGTGCRTATTTTTTCATATGCCTAACCCACTAGTGTTTTTGTTTTTATACCACAGTCATACAGCCGACTAATTGCGGTAACATTACAGCCTTCTGTTACCACAATGACATCACATGTTCGCCTGTGCATTCACTTTTTAAAGATCAGCTGTGATTTTCTTGGAGTCCGGGTCATTTCCAATGTTCTTTTTCCAAAGANTGATCAAGACCAATAGGCCCGGCAGCGCCAATGCCGTGGAGACCAGAAAAAACTGGGTCCAATCCAAACTATCGGCGATTTTCCCTGAAAATCCGCCAAAAAAGCCACGCGCTAAACTCGATAACGTAGACAAAAGCGCATACTGTGTAGCTGTRAAAGATAAGTTACAAAGGCTCGCAAAATAGGCGACCATCACCGTGCCGCCAATGCCTGTGGCAAAATTCTCAAGCCCAATAGTTATCGCCAGCGCCGTGGTATCATGCCCAATAATACTGAGCCAAACAAAGCCGAGATTYGTAACCATCATGAAAATAACGCTAACCAAYAACGCYTTGTAGGTACCWAGCCACCAGTAAACRCCGATACCWGCAGCRCCGCCCGCCGCCGCYGCAATMGCGCCKACAGCCTTGTTRGCAAAAGCCATTTCAAGCARKGTRTATTCTARYTCRACAAGGAATGGYCCAGTCATGATAGCAGCCATGACGTCGCCAAACTTTACCAAAACGATAAAGAGTAAAATCCAGTGCCAATTGCGCCTCAGGATAAACTCTTTGAACGGTAGTATTACGGCTTCATAAATTTTAAACCAGATATTGTCGCCGTAAGATTTGCGTTCTTTCGCAAGAAACGTCCCTTCTTTAATCGAAGGCTCTCCGACCCAAAACACCACAATAATTCCTGGAACCGCCAGCAAAGGCAGCATTGCAATCGCAAGCCCCCAGCTTGAATAGGCAGCAACCGTAAACACACCTGCACCAGCAATGAGATTGGAAAGCCTGTAACCCCACGTATACATGCCAGCACTGTGGGCGAGGTCACGTTCCTCTGTAATTTCAATACGGTAAGCATCAATTATTATATCAAGGCTGGCAGACAGAAAGCCGATCGCAACCGCCATTTGCCCCATCGCAATCAAATTATCGGCTGGGTTCAATGTGCTTAGATACAAAATACTGGCTGCCATGGCAGCCACGATAATTAAAAACCATAAGCGCCTAGGGCCAAAAGCTCTCGCCCACCGCCCAAAACTCAGTTTATCCAAAATTGGCGCCCAAAGTACCTTTAGCGAATAGGGTAACGTCGCGAGCGTGAAGAGCCCAATAGTAGTTTTGCTAATGTCGTATTTGGACAGCCAAACTGTCATCACACCTAGGATCAATGTCAGCGGAAAACCACTGGTCATGCCAAGCATAAAGGCAGCTAGTAGAGGCTTTTTGAAAAAGGTTCCTATGAAGCGAACGGATTTGCTTAATTTAGACTCGCTGGCTTTCGAGGAATTACTCATGCAATCAGTAGCTCACGCAAGAAGAATATTGTTCATTCATGAAGTCATCATTGCTGGGTCGACCATAATCCACAGGCCTTCAGCCTTAGCGATCAGCTTGCGGTCTTTATCAAAAATTGCAGTGCCGGATTTGCGCTTTCGGCCACTGCCGCCCAAATCCCAGCCAATCACAGTCGCATCGCCAGAGGCCGGTAGCGGCGCAATAATATCAGCGGTTAATTTACCCAGCAACGCAGCTTCGCCCGGCGCGCAGGCGAAGTAGCCTGGGCAATCGAGCGCTGACCACAGAAATTCTGGCATCACATTGCCTTCTGTATCCGCCAAGCCATCATGCAAATGCCACACGCCTCCAACCATACCCTCATGGCCATCGACAATTTTGGAATGAATGCACAGCCCGTCACGGTGTTTGCGGGTTGTACCGCACACGAAACAACCGTCGAACGGCGCGAACGCAGCCGGTTTACCCGACGCCGAAACAGGCGAGCCTGTCAAAATCAAGGGATTCGGCAGTTTAGGCACGTCAAGATCAAGCGTTGCGGCTTCGGCCACGCCGATAAGGCGGCCTCTTTCATGCATTTCAACTCTGCCGTCAAGGCGGCGCAATTCGATCTGCGTTTCTAGCGGTGGCGGGGCTTTCAGGCTTACTGTTGCCGAGCCAGGAATAAGATTGGCCATCAAACCACAGCAATAACCACCGTTGCCGCTGTTAGGCGGCCCATTATACCGAGCATCAATTTGAATTCTAATTGTCACGTGCGTCCTCCGAGCCATCAACCCTAAAGCCTATTGGGTATAGTGTGCAAGCTGATCCTTTAATAGTGTTCGCTACTGTACACGTAAGATTAGTCCTTCCTTCCACGCCAACATGGGAGTATGAAGCCCGCTAAGGCACCCAAACTGCGATATTTAGGATAAATGGATGAGCGATCAGGACAACAAAAAAGCTACAAGTGGTGGCTTAAAAGTACGCGAGGCAGCTGTACGCGCTTTGATGGCCATTACGCTCAAAAAACGTCCGTTTGATGCTGCTCTTGATACCATCACCGATACAGCAAACCTGAACGCCCGCGACCGCGCCTATGTCCTCAACCTTTTGATGCTGTGCCTAAGGCGGTACGGCAGCCTTAAGGCCTTGCTCGCCAGTTTGCTCGAACGCGGCCTGCCACGGAACGCYACYTGGACAGAGGCCGCCTTGATCACGGGCCTGGCGCAGATTCTGTTGATGCGCACTGCAGACTATGCAGCCGTGAATGAAACCGTCACGCTCATTAAAAACCTGCCCGGAAAAGAAAATGGCTTTGCCGGCCTCGTGARTGCTATCCTGCGCCGTGCCAGCCGCGAGCAAGAACAGCTTTTGGTAAAACTGAACGCCACCCCAGGCAAAGATCTACCGGGCTGGATTTTTGACAGCTGGACTGAAGGCTACGGAGAGCGCACGGCTATTGCTATCGCCTCGACCTTGCGGCACACGCCGTCCTTAGATATCTCCCTCCGAGCAGATGCTAACCCGGAAGAGTGGGCCAAAAAACTAGATGCAATCATCTTGCCGACAGGGTCGCTTAGGCGCGAAGTTGGMGAYGTTACGGCCCTTGAAGGCTATGATGACGGCTTGTGGTGGGTGCAAGACTGCGCCGCTGCCATTCCCSMMAMYCWGTTNYGRKGMKWKCASASRARWKAYTGNRCTMGMYYKGTNGYTCNNCYMSYSSCKGNAAGACCATGCAGCTGGCTTCTCAGGGCGCAAATGTTATCAGCATCGACCGGTCCGCGCCGCGTCTTAAAAGGCTCAGTGAAAACCTGGCCCGCACCAACCTAACCGCAGACGTTGTTGTCAGCGATGCTGCCAAATTCCGAACTGTAAAAAAAGTAGATCACATCTTACTCGACGCTCCGTGCAGTGCGACAGGCACCTTGCGCCGCAACCCGGATGTTATCTGGACCAAAACGCAGGCCGATGTAGAAAAGCTTGCCAACTTGCAAGCCCGCTTGCTTGATCACGCATTTGATTTACTGCCCGTTGGCGGCACACTGGTTTACTGCGTTTGCTCGCTTGAAACACAAGAGGGCATCGAGCAAATCCGTTCCTTCCTCGGCCATGTAACCAACGCCGCACGCAAACCAATAACGCCGGAAGACGTGGGGGGCCTATCATCCCTTATCACGGACGATGGTGACCTGTTATGTCTGCCTTCAGACCCTGCGCTTGAAGGCGGCATGGACGGYTTTTTTGCTGCCCGAATAGTCAAGAATTAGGCCTTAATTCTCACTCCCCTATTCTTGGCCAAACAGCGCCTCAATTTATCCCTGAAACACTGCTGCAACCCTTGCAGCCCCGGGGCGTACCTGTTATGGGTGCGCTATGCAGAAACCAACCAGAATTGCCCCGTCCATCCTGTCCGCAGATTTTGCGAAATTAGGTGAAGAAGTGCGCGCCATTGATACGGCAGGCGCCGACTACATCCATGTTGATGTGATGGATGGCCATTTCGTCCCCAATATTACTATTGGCCCGGACGTGGTGAAGGCGCTTAGGCCGCACACCAAAAAGGTGATGGATGTTCATCTGATGATCACACCCATTGATCCTTTCATCAAAGCCTTTGCCGACGCTGGCGCAGACATAATCACAGCGCAAATTGAGGCAGGCCCCCACTCGCACCGCACACTTCAAGCTATCCGTGCAGAAGGGGTGAAGGCAGGTATATCGCTTAATCCTTCAACGCCTGAAAGCAGCATTGAGTATCTGTATGACACGCKCGACCTGATTTTGGTGATGTCAGTGAACCCCGGTTTTGGCGGACAATCCTTCATCTATAGCYAGTTGAAAAAGATCGAAGCAATTAGGGCCCGGATTGATCTGCTCGGCTTAGATATTGATCTGCAGGTTGACGGCGGCGTGAATCGTGAAACAGCACCCCAGTGCATTGCAGCAGGGGCTGATCTACTGGTTGCTGGTAGTGCCACCTTTAAAGGCGGACCGTCTGTTTACGCTGAAAATATTGCGGCGTTACGCGGCTAAAATTTGGCGATTACGGCAGCGTAACAAAATACTGAACTGGATCTACTGAGGTGTCGATATTGGGTTTTAGGGGCAAGGGGACTTTGGCGTTATGAATGCCGCCCTCGATCATATTGCAGGATTTTCCTCCAGCGCGCCGCTTTCGCGGACGACACTCAGGCGTGGCAAAAATCCTGCCTTTCTAAGCAGTTTACTTGCGCCTTTAGGGCGCGGAATTCGCGAATGGGGGTACGGTACGCTCCTTTATACGCACCGCCTTAAAGGCAGGCACCCGGTTCAGTTACTTGGCAGTTTGAAAGACCCTTCGCGCGGCAATGCCACGCTTGGCTCAGCAATTATTGGCGGCGACTTGCTACACCGCACAGAGCAACTGAAACTTGGCAACCGTTTTTGGGGCCGTTTGTCAAACGCTAAGCCTAGCTTGATAAATCACGCTCATAGCTTCAACTGGCTGCAAGATTTAGCGCAAACAGGCCAAGAAAGCGCTGCACAAGACGCGGCTGAAACTTTGATCGCGGATTGGATGACTGTTGGTGCCGAATGGGACAAAGCAATCTGGCAGACAGATGTTCTCTCCAGACGGTTAATCAATTGGCTATCGCATGCGCCGCTAATCCTGTCCTCAATGGACTTAGTATACCGCTCAAAAGTTTTACATTCAATGGCACGGCAAACGCGGCACCTGATGCGCACCAGCGGGGATGCCACCCCAGGCATCGCTGTGCTTGAGGCCGCGGCAGCTCTGATGCTTTCTGGCCTATTGCTGCCCGGCGGCGCTGCATGGGAGACAAAAGGTGCCAAACTGATGCGCCAAGCCGTGGCTGGGTTCATCTTGCCAGACGGCGGCCCCGCAACACGCAACACGTCCGACGCCCTGCGCGCAATGCAGCTGCTTATTTTGCTGCGCGATGCTTATATTGAAACCAACAGTGACYTGCCACCCTGGGTACAAATTGGCCTAGACCGGCTCGCGCCGTTTGTACGCACCATGCGCCACATTGACGGCAGCTTTGCCCATATTGGCGGTGTATCTGCAGAGGGCAATTTCAGCGCGGACGCCATTTTGGCTGCGAGCAAAGCCAAGGGTAAAGCCATCGAAAATGCCTCGCACGTCGGCATTCAGCGACTACAGGTCCGTACCAACTGCGTTATTATGGATTGTGGGCCCCCACCGCAGCCGCGTTTTTCCAGCGCTGCACACGCAAGCACTGGTTCCTTCGAATTTTCAGCAGGGCAAGAACGCCTGATAGTGAACATGGGCCCTGCCGTGCGCTCGGGGCCGCTCGCTCAGCTCGCAGGCCTATCACGSGCMACMGCTGCSCATTCSGCRCTGGTGATYTCAGAYACCAACAGCAGCCGTATTTTGGAAAACGGSYTCATCGGYGCAGGCGTTGCKGAAACACTGACCATTCGCGAAAAGCTRGAAGACGGMACGCGGATAAAGCTAATGCATGATGGCTATCTGACCCGCTTTGGCGTCAAACATGAGCGTWCGCTATGCCTCTCCTCAGATGGCAAAAAGCTGACAGGGGCCGATAAGCTTTATGGCCCCAAGATAAAAAARWTRKYGGGCCAAASYGTGCWRCTMCGKTTYCAYYTKCATCCGCTTATTGARGCAMGRCTYGCMCCAGACGGCCGCATATCGCTGGCCACGCGCAGCGGCAAGATMTGGATATTCAGYGTTGAAGGCGGAACGGCTGSYTTGGAAGMAAGCCTCTRTCTCGCSCARYCTGATAGGCCSSTMRGCACGVWGCAGATCGYCGTKRCRCTYAARMYSWYCAASSAAAATWCGCCCRTCTGCGACTGGGCCTTTAGTGAAGTAAACCCCTAAAATCACCAAGAAAGGCGGCTGTTAGGTGCAGCCTTTTTTAGGTCAACTGTTCAACATGTGTAAGGTAATCGCCCAATGAACAAAGTTACTATCAAACGCGCCCTTTTATCTGTTTCAGATAAATCTGGCCTGCTGGAGCTCGCCCAAGCTCTGGTGGCTACAGGCGCTGAAATTCTTTCGACTGGCGGATCCGCCAAAGTGCTGCGGGAGGCAGGCATTGCTGTGAAAGAAGTTGCCGACCACACTGGTTTTCCAGAAATGATGGACGGCAGGGTAAAAACTCTGCAYCCGACCATTCACGGCGGCTTGCTGGCGCTCCGCGACAATGATGATCACGTGGCTTCGATGGAAGCACACGGTATCGGCCCGATCGATCTTGTCGCCATCAATTTATATCCGTTCGAGGCGACGGTAAAATCTGGCGCTGATTTTGAGACCTGTATTGAAAACATCGATATCGGCGGCCCCGCGATGGTGCGGTCAGCGGCAAAAAATCACGGCTTTGTAACCATCCTCACCGATCCTGCCGATTACGCTGGCATCATTACTGAAATTTCAGAGCACGGTGGCACACTGTTGGAAACACGCCGCACATTGGCAGCCAAGGCCTACAGCCGCACAGGGTCCTACGACGCCGCCATTGCCCAGTGGTTCGCTGCGCAAAACGGCGAAACTTTCCCAGACAGAATGCCCTTCGCTGGCGAGAAAGTTCAGGAGTGTCGCTACGGTGAAAACCCGCATCAAGTAGCAGCGTTTTACCGCAATTCAGAGGAACGTGCAGGCATTGCCACAGCAAACCAGCATCAGGGCAAAGACCTATCCTATAATAACCTCAACGATACGGACGCCGCGTTCGAGCTCGTTAGCGAATTTGATGCCTCTACTCCCACAGTCGCGATCATCAAGCACGCTAACCCGTGCGGTGTAGCAACGGGCGCAACATTCGCTGAAGCCTACGCTAAGGCGCTTAAATGTGATCCTGTTTCTGCCTTTGGCGGTATTATCGCCCTGAACGGCACACTAGATGCAGAGACCGCAGCTGAAATTGTGAAAGTCTTCACCGAAGTTATCATTGCACCAGATGTAACCGAAGAAGCCAAAACCATTATCGCTGCGAAGAAAAACCTGCGCTTGCTAACAACAGGCGGCATGGCTGACCCAACTGTATCTGCGAAAATGGTTAAGTCTGTTGCAGGTGGCTTCCTGGTGCAAAACCGCGATACCGGGCGTATCACAGCGGCTGACCTAAAAGTCGTAACAGACCGTAAGCCTTCAGAGGCAGAACTGGCTGATATGCTGTTCGCGTTTCAAGTCGGCAAACATGTTAAATCAAACGCCATCGTTTATGTGCGGGACGGCATGACAGTGGGCATCGGTGCTGGGCAAATGAACCGCCGCGATAGCAGCCGGATAGCAGCAATGCGGGCAGGCGAAGCCGCTGAAATGGCAGGCGATGCAGAAAGCCTGGCTATTGGCTCCGTTGTAGCGTCTGACGCCTTCTTCCCCTTTGCTGACGGCCTCCTCGCCGCCGCAGAAGCTGGTGCAACGGCTGTGATACAGCCAGGCGGCTCCATGCGCGATCAGGAAGTGATCGACGCAGCCAACGAAGCCGGACTTGCCATGGTCTTCACCGGCATGCGCCACTTCAGGCACTAGACACTAGATCGGCCGGGCATGGCATTTGCTTGCCCGGCAGCTTCTCTCCCTTGCCATACCCCCGCCCTTTGCCCCTATTGAAACGGCGCCGGGTATTCCCCATATTAAATCGGGGAATACGACAGCAGTGAAGGGGAAAAACAATGCAAACCCGATCCGTACCGTTCAAAAATACCGACAGCTACGAAGGCTTCGCCGAAACCACCGGCCTGATGCGGCTTGAGGGCGAAAACCTAAACATCCAGTTTCAAACCAAAGACGCCATTTTGGGCGTGGTGAAATCTGATATCAAAGATGTGACCATCCCGATGGATGCGATCGACGAYGTTGAATTTAAGAAGAGCATGTGGGGCGGCAAAATCACCYTGCGGCTAAACCAGTTGGATTTGATCAATTCTTTAAGCGGGTCTATCGGCGGCGAGTTTACTTTTTCAGTGGCCCGCAAGGACCGCGAGCTAGGCTCCGATGTAGCCCGCGCCATCCGGCTMGCGCTTTCYGAATATGAATACGATAAAGCCCGCGCTGCTTCTTAGGCGCGATTTTCCTGCAGCAGACTAACCTAGCATCTGCTTTAACTGCCCTAAATGCGCAGACCATTCGGCAGCGGCGTAATCCTTTGCGGGCACCACRCCCCATATTGGCGCTGGCCATGCGGGGTCTGTCATAAAACGTGCKATCACATGCATATGGAGTTGCGGCACCATGTTGCCGAGCGCGGCAATGTTCATTTTGTCGGCTGCAAACAGCCTCTGCATCTGCGCTGAAACCATCACAGTTTCTTGCATTAAAAACTGCTGATCCTTGGCGGATAATTCGTGAACCTCCCGTATRTTGGCACGCATAGGCACTAAAATYACCCACGGATAATTTGCGTCTYTRGCCAGCAGRACTRTGCACAAGTTTAGCTGACACACTTCCTCTGTGTCTGCGCAAAGTTGGGGGTGCAGCTCAAAATTTTCCATGCTAGTGTCCCTTTCAGTAGGAGCCRTTTATGACRATATTGAAYASCATTCGCAAGGCTACAAAAGCCGACATCGCCTTCATCAAAGAACTGGAAACACGGCTCGCCAATAGGTTTGTTTACACTTCTGACGCGGACGAACATCAAGCAAATATGGCAAATGATAACTTCCTGTATCTGATAGGCGAGGACACCGCCGGAAACCAGATGGCCTACGCCATGCTGCTGTACGCTAATGCTAAAGACGGTAACCCCACCATTGAATGGCGGCGCATCATTACTGACAAGCCTGGCGGCGGTACTGGGCGCTTGTTCATGAAAATGGTGCTACAGAATTTGACAGATGCCGGGCGTAGTAAACGCGTATGGCTGGACGTTTTCGAAGACAACGAAGGAGCCATTCGGCTCTATAAAACGTTCGGCTTTAGGCARACCGGACGCAGCACTGCAGAAACGGTGGTTGCAGATAAAGCGTCGGGCACTCTCATCATATTGGAACGCTCGCTAGGGTAGGGCTACCACTTCTAAAAACTGCGCCCGCTAAAAAACGATATCCAGCCCGAATGTTGTTGTTATATCCGCCAAGAACAGCTGGTCGCCTTGACCAAAGTCGAGCAGCAGGCCCGTTGTGCCACCAATATTTGTAACAATAGCGCCTGCCAGTATTTGGGCGGCTGACGAAAAGCGCTCGCTATATTGGGTCAAAACTAAGCTGTCATTTCCAGCATCAAAATCGAGAATGGTATCTGCGCCGCTTCCAGGGCGGAAAAAGAAGATATCCGCGCCGCTGCCGCCAGACAAAATATCGTCCCCGGTACCGCCAAATATCTCATCCTGGCCGCCATTCCCGTTTAGCGTGTCATCCCCACTGCCGCCAAACAGCGTGTCGTTATCTGCGCCGCCAGAAACACTGTCATTTCCGCCCGATGCGAAAACAATATCGTTACCGTTCTCTCCAGAGATTACGTCATTGACACCAACCGCATCGCCGTCATTCCTGCCGCCGTATATCGTATCATTGCCRGCRCCRCCGTTTAAGGTATCCGACCCGGTGCCGCCGCCAAGCTCATCAGCGCCGAATGATCCCTGCACAAAATCGTTGCCTAGCCCAGCATAGATCACATCCGGTGCGGTAGAACCAAAATCCTGTACCGTTTCCACGCCGTCACTGTCTACAGTAAACCGAGGACTACCGCCATAAATCGTATCATCTCCCGAGCCGCCAAACAGGGTATCGGAACCATCTAGCCGTTCCTCCARWGAACGAAAAGTAGATGTCTGAAGATCGGTGGTAATAAGCTGACCGCCTACAATAAAATCATTGCCGCCAGCCGCACCAATAAGATCGTTACCGCTGCCGCCGACAATAGTGTCATTCCCGGTATCGCCCGGGCCCGCGAAAGAAGTATCGTCCCCGCGCCCYAAWGAGATGTTATCATTCCCTAACCCACCGATGACAGTGTCATCCCCGTCGCGTGCAACAAGGGTATTATCACCATCGTCGCCCACTAAACGGTTTGCCGCTATGTCACCGCCAAAGGGATTGACGACAGATAAGGACGTATCCGGCAGCGTAAGGTCCTGCCGGTTAAAGGCCGCGTCATTGACACTGATCCGTTCAACCGTGAAATCGCCAGCAGGGAAATCTACAGGGAACTGAAATGTCGCTGTTGCATCATCGCCTGTGCCAAATACGACGTTCGCTTCCAGTTGGTACCGGCTGCCAAGGCTACTGATAAGAACCAGCGTTACAGTTTGCACACCGGTTGCACCGAACCCTGTATCAACTGCATTTAAATCGAGGACWARGCTGCCGCCAGCGCCGCCAATAGTGACCGACTGCGCAGCAAGGCTGAAGCTATTAACAGTGGGGCTGGTGGCGTCCTGCAAATCTGCCTGCGTAACCACATGCACTGAATTTTGAAAACCGAGGCCCGCCAAATCATCAGCCGTGAGGAGAAGAGTATTGCCGCGGTCATCGGATACCCGCAGCAGCTCGAAAATGTAATTGCCCGCAGGTGCTACCGTATTGAGCGTGGACAATATACGCTCTCCGGGACTGAGATCACTAAACAGGCCTATTTCGAAACCAAGCGCAGCGGAGAACCCTACGCCGATATCAAATTCGAATTCGATAATATTCAGGCCTGAATTATCGTCCTGAAAATTAGCACCAAAAGAAATCTCAACCGAGGCCCCGCCCCCCAGTATAGTTGGTAGATCATTTTCAATAACGATCGAGCGYGTAGGCAAATCAAGGGACAARAGCTCCGGCGGTGTTCTATCCTCATCCGGATTCACTAAATCAATGAAGCGGGATGGGATTAGGCTGGAAATTTCGTCAGCACCAATTTGAAAAACCCCGGCAGGCAACCCTGTCGCCTGGGCGGTATCGTTAAAGAAGACAGTAACGCCGATAATTTCATATTCACCGCTGATGGAATTGGCTGATAGCTCGATAAATAAATTATTAAGGCCGTCTTCGGCGTCCACGCTATCTGAAAACGTGCCCCCATCCGGWCCGCGAAGCCTAACAGTTACAGAATCGATCAACCCTACAATTGCAGGGTCAAAGCTGAGCGCAATGTTAACGCCAGAGGCATTCCCGTCGCCGCCGCCCGGAACAACAGTGCCGTAGCTAATACCGGTAATTACCACTGTGCCGTCTTCAGGAAAAGCGCCAGGATCAGGGGCTGAAGCCCGCAGCGCACCGCCGCCAGTGATTAAAGAACTAGTCATATTAGATATATCTTCCCCAAATTAAGTAGCCACCGCGCGAAAATCTTATACGTGCATATAGTATCGCCAATGTGGCACCTTCAAGGCATTTTTAGTAGGCCAAGGTCATCGTTTACCTTACGGGCAAGGTCGAATGGGCTTGAATTTGGCGCTGCGCGGCATTTTATTCTATAGACTATAAGCGCAGGTGAAGTATCAAATACCTGTAAAGCATRTCCGGCAGATGATGCGAACGAAAAGGCACTCAGATTGAAACGATCCCTGATAATCATTGATGACTTTCTGGATAACCCCTATCCGCTACGCGAAGCTGGGTTAGCTCAGGAATATCCGGAGTATGACAAAAAGCCACCCTTTCCTGGCAGGAATTCAAAGTACCAGCAATTGGTCAACGGGTTAGACCAACAAATGGCTGACGTTGTTGGCGAACCTTTGGTGACGGTGGCTGGCACTGCTCACGCCAAGTTTCGGTTAGCGCTAGAGGGGGACAAGGGCACCCACAGCGTTCATGTAGACAATTGCCACTGGACAATGATTTTGTTTCTAAGTTTGCCAGAACACTGCCAGGGCGGCACCCACCTTTACCGACATAAGGAAACCGGTACCGACGCCGTGGACCCCGCGAACTTGGCGGCGCTCGGCATCAARGGCCAAGAAGAYTTTGAAGATAAATTCATGGAYGTGCAAACCAACGAYGCYAGCAAATGGGAAGAGATTATGACCATCCCCATGCGCTTCAACCGCCTAATGATTTTTCGCCCCCAACAGTGGCACGATGCGGGCGTCAGTTTTGGGGACTGCAAGGAAAATGGCCGTTTGATTTACTTGGGATCATATAACCACGCTGGGTATTAATTTGGCCGATGAAGGGCAACCAAAAAGAAATTTTCGTGCCTTGGAGTTTAGGGAAGAGTGTGCCAATTCTTCGTTTTGGTAAATCGAGGGTCTTCACGCCAATCCGACAGAATGTCATAAATCTCACGGCCCGCACGATCCGATTTAGTAATCGAGCGATCGCAATCATATTGTGAAATGAAGTACGATCTTCGACCCTTCACCATGACCTCTAATTGAGTATCAATACCATCGCATATGAGCCCAACATCTTCCTCATGTTCTAATTCAACGGCATAATGCAATTCAGAAATGCGTTGAATATCTTCCCAAACTGACTTGTCATGAAAGATCTCCACTTTTCTTTGATCAACCAAGTACTCTATGCGAACGACTTTTCCGTTTGGGTAAACCCAAATTTCCGTACCACCTATCATATGACTATCGTGGTAATATGCGCCCGGAATCGACACGCCCAACTCACTTCGTGGCGAATAGGAATTTGCACAGCTAGCTATCATTAACATCATGCAAATTACGACTAGCTGTCTCAAGCCGTTTTCTCTTTGAATTTGCAGATGTCGATCACTTTGCATTTGGCGCAGTCGGGCTTGCGGGCTTTGCAGATATAGCGACCAAACAAGATCAGCCAGTAGTGCGCATGCAGCATGAAGGGTTCAGGGATCACTTTCATCAAAGCGTCTTCAACTTTGTCCACATTTTTACCGGGCGCCAAGCCTGTTCGGTTTGAGACCCGGAAAATATGGGTATCCACTGCCATGGTGGGCTCACCCCATAAGACATTCAACACCACATTCGCTGTTTTTCGCCCAACACCTGCTAAAGACTCGAGTTCTTTTCGGCTACGAGGTACTTCGCCATTAAATTCATCCATCAATTTGCGTGCGGTTTGTATGGCATGTTTGGCTTTGCTGTTATACAAACCAATGGTGTTGATATATTTTTTTAAACCTTCTTCACCAAGTTTGAGAAAAGCCTCGGGTGTATTGGCAATAGGATAAAGTTTAGCTGTAGCTTTGTTGACACCAACATCAGTGGCTTGTGCCGATAAAAGTACGGCAATCAGTAGCTCAAAAGGGGTGCTGTAGTTGAGCTCGGTTT
>JAESRJ010000354.1 GCA_016764715.1 Kordiimonadaceae bacterium
TAACAAAACGAATATCTTTGTCTGAGATCTTAGCAATGGCCGCGCGGATTTTTTCTGTCAGCTGTGCGAATTGGTCATCAATGAGGAAAATGCCGTCTTCCCCTGCTGAAACGCCGATATTGCCGCCTGCCCCATATAAAACATAGACATTGCCGCGTAGGGCTTCGGATGTAATCTCAACGCTGGCAAAACGATCCTCTTGCTGGGCTGAAACTGATACGGGGCCTACAAGCGCAAGCGCTGCAACACCGCCTATAAAAAAGTGACGTAATTTCAAACTGGCCTCCCTGATTTTTTATTTTGATAGACCAGCACAGTAGAGTGCGCGTGAAATCGGTCAAATGAATTCAGGGTGATACCAAATCGGCATAAATCGTACCGAACAAGAAAACGGGGTACCGGCTACACGGCCAACGCCCCGCTCAATATTTTAGCGAACTCAGTTACTTGATGCTGTTGAATATAAACCCGGCATACTGGCCAACCCAAGCGGCATTGAAGCCTTTCCAGTTTTCTGAATAGCTTTCAAAAGGTTTCATTGCCTGAATTTCTTCAAGGCTTTTGCCATCAGCTTTCAGCTTGGCAACAATATCGCGTGTACCGGTAAGCATTGCCTTAAACGCCTGCAGACCCGCTTTGTCGGTTACGGGCCCATGCCCTGGAATGATAATAGTTTCGTCATTTACCATTGCCAGCACCTGATCAGACGCCGCAATCATGCCGCCAATTGACCCACCGTGATCCACATCAATGAACGGATAAATGCCGTTAAAGAATAGGTCACCCATATGAACAAGGTTGGTTTCCTTAAAGAAGATGAAGCTATCACCGTCTGTATGGCCGTTTTTAGCGTGTATGATGCGCGCATCGTCACCGTTCAGATGCAGAGACATCTCATCACTGAAAGTTACCACTGGCAGCGCAACTGCAGAATAAGGCTCCATCTTATTATTGAAAGCTTTCAGGAATGCGCCCTTCGTCAGTTGTTGCCGAACATTGTCGTGCGCRATGATCACAGAGCCCGTTTTACCGAACGCTTCATTACCGCCAGTGTGATCCCCGTGATAATGCGTGTTGATGACATAGCGGATGTCTTTGTCGGATATTTTGGCAATCGCTGCTCTAATCCTGTCGTTCAACGGCGCATACTGGTCATCAATGATGAAAACACCGTCTTCACCAGCCGACACCCCAATATTGCCGCCCTGTCCGAAAATAACATAGACATTGCCGCGCAGTGGTTCGGCCTTAAGTTCTGCCGTTTGCGCCTGCGCTGTGCCTGCGAGAGTTAAAGCGGCAATACCGCCAAGTATTATCTGCCTGATTTTCAACTGGGCCTCCTCATTTTTATCGTTTTTCTATAGGTGCGCATCATAATTAGCAGCTGCGCTTGGTCAATTGAATTCAAAGTGATCGCCGGGCAAGGCAAACTAATGTGACGTGTGCCCGTAAAAGGCCAYGCTTTTKYWGTATTAGCCTTTGCTCAGCCAGTGGTTTTTGGCTACATGAAACAGAGACCTATTTTTTAGAGACTTAAGGGGGACCCATGGCCGCACAAAAGGTCATTGCCGTTGTWTTTGGCGGTCGCAGTGTAGAACACGACGTAAGTGTGCTAACGGGCTTGCAGTTCCTTGAGGCGCTGGACCCCACAAAGTACACTGGGCTACCGGTCTATATTGACCCGCTCGGCCAGTGGTGGACCGGCAGCGCACTTACAAAGCGCAGCCGCTACCCGATTGCCGTCAGTGCCGCGAAAGACCTAACCCAGCTCACGCTTGATCTTGCCACGCCAGCAAATGGCCGCCCGCGGTTCATTGCTTTCCAAAAAGGCCTTATGGGTGAGAAACGCACCATCATCCCTTTTGATCTGATCGTTCCGGCCATTCACGGTTCAAACGGGGAAGACGGCACTTTGCAGGGATTACTTGAGTTTGCGGGCATTCCTTATGCGGGCTGCCGCTCGCTAGGCTCTGCAGCAACTATGCATAAAATATTTGCCAAAAACGCCGCCGGTGCCGCAGGCGTAAACGTGCTACCCGAACTTTCAGTTAAGCGCCCAGCCAAAGGTAATTTCCTRGATCCCGAGACCTTGAAAACTGATCTTAAGTCAGCTTTTGGTGCCGTCCAGTTYCCRATGATCGTAAAACCGTGCAATCTCGGTTCAAGTGTCGGCGTCGGCAAAGCAGACGATATGGACGCTGTTATTTCATCACTGATGACAGCTTTCAGRTTGGATAATGAGGCGCTAATAGAACCYTTCGTAGCCAATTTGGTTGAATATAATATCGCKGTTAGGCGCACGCTGAACGGMGAGACAGTTACTTCCGCAATTGAACGACCCGTTCGCGAAGCCGAAYTACTTGATTTTAAAAACAAATATTTGGCAGGCGGCGCCCCCGGCGGACCAAAGTTGGACAGTGCGCCAAGTGAAGGCATGGTTTCCCTGAACCGTACCCTGAACCCGGATGAGTTGTCAGACAAGCAAAACAGGTTCATTCGGACCAGCGCCTCGAAGCTCTTTGAGCAACTATCCTTAGCTGGCAGYGTGCGWGTTGATTTCCTCTGCGATGAGAAAACYGGTGAGATCTGGCTTAACGAARCCAATACCATCCCGGGCTCTTTCGCTTATTTCCTGTGGGAAGCCGCTGCTGAGCCTATTAGTTTTCTCACGCTCACCGACGAGCTGATCCAGGAAGGCTTTACTTTGTCCGCAGGACGGCTCGGCGCGACAGACACAAAGTCGGGTGGCGCAACTATATTTGCTGCAGGATAGCGGGATGAATTCCCCTGCACCTTGGCACGYCAAAACYCTRGGCTCAGCAGGCCCGCCGCTTGTCTGGCTGCACGGCTGGGGCTATGACCACAAAGGGTTAGGGCGAATTGCAGCCCTGTTTGAARCTGGCAACMTAAATCATCTTTATGATTTGCCCGGCTTTGGCAAAACACCGATGCTGCAWGAAGGCGCTTCCACTKCGGACTATGCCGATTGCYTRGCAGARCTAACTATAGAAGACCAAAAAACCGTGCTTATYGGTCACAGTTATGGTGGCAGGGTGGCTGTACAATTTGCCGCCAAATTCCCCGACCGAGTTTCTGCAATCATACTTATTGGCGGCGCAGGCCTACAGCGMAAACGMTCMCTSSCRTTTAAAATCARAGCSAGCTAYYTKCGCAYMWTAGGTCGTTTRGCRCGACTWTCWGAYMAMAYTYTGAARACSWMSYTGCGYGAGGCCTACACTGCCCGCTTCGGWAGCGCWGAYTATAARAACGCGGGGCCYCTAAGGGCYACGCTTGTAAGCGCTGTCACCGAAAACCTGACTACGGAAGCCGCCATTATAAAGTGCCCCGTTTTGCTGATTTACGGTGCGGAAGATACAGATGCACCGCCGGAGATCGGCAAACACTATGCAAAGCTGATGCAAAACGCGCAATTTRTTGARCTTGYRGGCTATGAYCAYCAYGATATYYTGCARCGCGGCGCCTACCAGTGCGAAGCCCTTATCAAAAGTTTCCTGAAAGAAATCCCTGATGCCTGAGATACCGTCACAGCTTTTGGTCATTGCGGCTGGTGCGTTGCTCGCGCTTTGGTTCTCAGTGGAGCGCGGCCTAAGTCTGATGATGTTTTTCCAGCAGGAGGAGTATGACGGGCCCCGTTTCATCGTATGGCTAAAAGAAAAACGCGGGTTCGACAAAACAACGAGTCTATGGCTGGTCGCTGCCGTCCTTACCGGCGTGATATCACAGGTTTTGTTATCGCAAACAGAAAACAGCATAGCCCTAGCAGGCTTTTCTGCCCTTATTTGGCCTCTTAGTACACTCGGTTTCGTTGCTGGGATTTTAAAGTCGCGCGCGGTGCGAAGATACTCAAAAAAGCCACTTGTTCTCACAACGCGCGCCAAGCGTATCCTAACAGTGTATTCGTTTTTGGCGCTCGGCCTATTCGCACTAGTTACTTTGATTGCCCTGCTCGCGCCTAAAGGCAGTGAATATGCGATCCGGTTCGAAAGCGATAGCGGCAGCATATTTGATTATATTGGTTTCGTTCAGCTGTCTTATGACTGGCAACTTGTTACTACAGGATTGTTATTGCTCGTATTTGTACAAACACTGCCGTTCTTACTGGTTGGCGCTAACAAGTTCTTGGAACCCTTCGAGGAACGCGTGAAAGCTCGCTTCCGCGACGAAGCTCTAGCAAAATTTGCAGAGTTAAAGCCAAAGACAATCGCTATTACCGGCTCTTATGGCAAAACGTCCACAAAGCACATTCTCGCCCACATCCTCGGAGCAGCAGCGCCAACGCTAGCCACCCCGGGCAGCATCAACACCGAGATGGGCATCACCCGCGTGATCCGCGAAAGCCTSACAYCTGAGCACCAGTTTTTCATTGTTGAAATGGGGGCGTACGGCCCCGGTTCCATCGCCCGCCTTTGCAGGTTAACGCCGCCCGATATCGCGATGATTACAGCYTTGGGCCCTGCGCACTATGARCGTTTCAAATCACTAGACACCGTGGCRCGMGCMAAGTTYGARCTTGCAGARGCMGTSTTCCTGCARGGMGGAACRGCKATCGTCWACAAAGACGGTATGGACGAAAAACTKCTGGCCGAGCGAATGGCTGCTGTTCCAGGCAACTACAACCTTGTGGGTAAAGGCGGCATGCTTTCTCTTGCGTCAACCACAATGGACAAAAACGGACTCACCCTTCAGGTTTCTGAAGSCGGTGAAACCCACACGCTTAAAGCCCCGCTTTTTGGCTACCACCAAGCTGGAAACATCCTACTTGCCGCTGCGTGCGCTCGAGAGCTTGCTTTACCATGGGCCGCGATTAAGGGAGCGCTGGCTTCAGTCCCACAAATCCGCTTTCGTCTGGAAGTTAGCAAAAACGCTGGCCAGCCCACACTTATCAACGATGCCTATAACAGTAACCCGGTTGGTTTCGCGGCCGCCCTCGAATGCTTGGATACATTGGTAGAAGACGGTGGGCGCCGCATCCTAGTAACGCCAGGCATGGTCGAACTGGGCGAAAAGCACGACCAAGAGCATGAACATTTAGGGGGCCTAGCCGCAAAACATGCGGATATTATTGTAGTTGTYACACCCWCGCGTATTCCGACTTTCATGAAGGGGCTGGAACAAAACAACGACGGATCAGTCACTGTGATGACATTCGACAAACAGGAAAMCGCTGAAGCTTGGGTGAAACGTAACTGGAAAGYAGGCGACGCTGTGCTTTTCGAAAACAATCTACCTGATTTATATGAAGCMGAATTTAGCTTCTGATYTACGGATTTAGGTAATGAAATAAGCTGGCAACARTTTAGCGGTCTTTATTCACATCCGTGCGCTCGAGATTGGCCCTAGCAGCATCAGCGTCCGGCCCAAATTCCGTAACTGCCAATACTTTAAGCCAACTTTGACGAGCCAACGCTGAAAAGCCCTGCACATCCATCAAATTAGCACGCTCTAGATGCCCGGCTGTATTTTCAGGGTAGACCTCCTGAAAGATATCAAGAGCCGAAAGTGCCTTATTAAAGTCACCAATCCCCCGCGCGGCAGACGCTATCAATACCAAAATATCCTTACGGCCGGCATCGAGCCGCTTAACTGTCTCCAAATCTGTRAGCGCCARGTGGTAATCCTCATCGGCTGCGGCTATTCTTGCTCGGTCGACCAGCAAATCAAGCGCCTGAGGACTTTCTTGAGCCGCCAAACCAAGAGCTTGATCAATAGCCCCTTCAGCCCTGATAATYTCYCCCGCTTCCAGCCATGCCTTGGCTGCTTGCCCGTACATATCCGCCATCATACTTGAACTTGCCACCAATCGCTTGCCTTCACTCACCGGCATGCCTTTACCTGTGCGCATATCCGACGCAATCAATTCCATCCGGGCTGCTGCTTCTTCATATTCGCCCATATGAAACAGCCCCACCGCTTCGCAGTGGCGTGCCGGGACACCCCCGCCCTCGTTTTTCCACACCAATGCATTGTTAATTGCTTTGTCGGGAGACCGCGCAGCGAGGTTCATACAGTCGCGGTACCTGTTCTCGTCGTGTCCAGTTTGCGGGGCAGCAATGGCCGAGAAACCAAAAAGGAAAACACCGAGGAAAACCCGAGACAATAAATGTAATGTGGCATATATTTTCATGCGCCAGACACTGCAAAAAACCCGTGTCAATTTCAAGGCACAAATTCGCTATCAGCCAAAGGGCAAGCTATCATGACTGCACATCTTTTAGTTCTCGGCCCCGGCTATACGGCCATGCCTATCATTGCGCAAGCGTTGGAAAATAGCTGGGAAGTCACTGCAACCGTACGCGTAGACAAGTCAGAAGAAAAAGCTCTCTTGCCGTATACCCTCGTTTCCTTCGAAGCAGGGTGCCTTACAACGACTACGGATATAACGCATATTCTTTGCACGATTGCGCCTTCAGCGACCGGTGACCCGTCCCTTGAACATTGGGCGACGTGGATTGGAGAGCAGAAAAACCTCAAGTCATGCCATTATCTTTCAAGTACCAATGTTTACGGAGATCACCGCGGCGGCTGGGTCGACGAGAACACCGAGCCCACACCTTCTCTGGACCGAGGGCACTATAGGCTGCAAGCTGAGCAAGCATGGCAAGCCATAGCGAATACAGCCGGGTGCYCAGCTTTCATCTATAGGCTAGCAGGCATATACGGCCCTGGACGCAACGCCCTTAAAACGGTGCTAAGCGGTAGAGCGCGACGTATCATTAAAGAAGATCAGCAGTTTGGCCGCATTCATGTGGATGATATTAAGGCAGTAGTATGGGCAGCGATGAACGGCGATCATAGTGGAGGTGCCTTCAACGTAACGGATAATCTTCCGACCCCGCCCCAAACTGTGATCGAAGCAGCAGCCGAGTTACTWCGSGTATCGCCGCCCCGGGAGGAAGCCTTCGAAACCGCTGACATGAGCCCTATGGGACGCAGTTTCTATGCAGAGAACAAGCGTGTGCGGAACCAGAAAATAACGGCTGAACTCGGCATAACCCTTCAATACCCAACTTATARAGAAGGCTTAGCCGCCCTTTTAAAAGACATCGATGGGTAAAACAGGCGGATAGCATTTCAACAAGAAGGCTTGATTACGCCATTGCATCCACTTGATCATGCGTCATGCTGCCAGGTACCAACATAACAGGGCACGGCAGGGCGCAGATTTCAGCGCCGGAGAAATAGTCTACAAGCGGCCCWGGCTCGCCYTCAGCACCTGCGCCGAGAACTAGCCCGAATATATCCTGCTCACTTTCGATGAACTTCAGGATCTCTTCGGAAGGWTCCCCTTCCACAACAATGACCCTCGGTGTGATACCGCAATAATCATTGAGACTTTTAGCAACTTTATTCAAAAGATCTTCGGCATCATCGTAGGCTTCATCGCGCATACGGTCTGCAACACCCAGCCAATGCTGAAAYTCRCCCGGCCGAATACAGTGAAACAATATCAGCCCACCGCCTGTGATATGAGACGCCCGCGCGGCAGCAAACCTGATCGCTATTTTAGATTCTGGAGAATCGTCCACAACAACGACRAGCTTACGCAGCCGTTTGCGCGGAGGCCGAATRGGGCCGTGAATTTCCTGAGAATGTTCTTTGTCAGTGTCAGCCATAGCCACCAGAGTGCCAGCGGCAAGCACATCTGGCAAGCGACTTTTATTTAAGCAAGATGTTGGTAACTTCCTTAAGYTGSGTRCGYGCCCGCAGCAAATAGAAGCCTTGCATGGACAAATGATTGGCAAGTGTACCGTCTGCTGCACCGTTGTATACTATTGTTGGGTCAAGCGTTGCCGCCAGCGTTAACGATCGGAGTAGCTCTGTAACAATACTTGCAAGCTCACGGTCAGCAATCACTTTTGCAAAATCCTGCTCCAACGCCATTAGGATCACCGTATAAGCATATACTTTGCCTTTCACCTCGTAAAATAGATCATCAGCACCAGTGTCGGGCCAAAAGCCCCCSGCGTTTTCACTGATATAATGTTCTAGTTCCGCCGATGATGCACCGAGATCAAGCGCGATACGGTCGAGCGTCGCGAGCAGATTATCTGACCGRCGCTCGAAAACTGCATTTCCCGCAGCCAGCCGCACGTTGTAAGCCTTAAACTGATCAGACCCTTCCCGGTAATAAGTATCGGATGCCGTTGTCGGCAGCAAACGTGTAGGGAAATCAACAACCCAGCGACCTGGCTCTTTCGCCAAATTTCCAGAAGCAATTTCCAAGTCTTTGTCTGCGGCGCTAGAACCACGGGACCGGCCRAGCTGATCGCGCAATTCGAAGCTGAACCGCGACAGAGCTTTCATTATTCCCTTCTGATAATTGGGTGTATTGTCGAGCCACCAACCCGGCATGAACATCGGATCATTGGGTGTCCAGTTATGAAGGCGCGTTTCCCGGTCCACCAAATACACCAACGCCGCCACTGATTTTGAGCCACCTTGCGGCGTCTCATAGGTAAACTGCATCGTGTCTTCAATGCGGTGCGCAAACGGCATGCCGATGAAAATATATAGGAAAAAAACCGTAGGCACGCCAACCGCAACTTTACGCCACACACTACCTGATACGGTTCGAACCCAGCCGGTGAACCACCGCCAAAGTTTCACAATTAGGCGCCCCGCCGCGCCAAGTAACCCTGTTATCTGCTCCTTAAACCAGAGCCATATTTCTTTTGCCACAAAGTGCTCCTTGCGTATCGTTATGCTTAATGTCGGTATTCAAAGGCTAGTACGCAAGGGTTAATTGACAATTTGGTGGTAAAAACTGGTCATGTACCGGTTTCATTAATGAAGCATTCAGCTTAGGTTGGGCATTCTACCGAGGATATTTTAGAAACAGTGAAAAGCGCATCAAATGCACGGTTCGACACAAATTACTCTCCTTAGCCTCACCGCTGTTTTTTGCATGCTAGTGTCTAGTGAAACCATTGCTCAGAACGAGWTAGAACCAAAGGCGGATACCAACAGTACCGCTGAAAACATCAATGAAAACCGWTGTGTAGATACCGACGGTATTCTCAAATACCAAGTGGAAAGCGATATCGCTGTAAGGCTTTTTATGCGGGACAACCAACAGGTTATGCTGCGTGTAAAGCGATTTTGCCCTCAACTTCATTTCCACCGCTATATGTCYTAYACGCCSGTYGACGGYCGMATYTGTGCRGGCGMRGACGACATAAAAACACGTGCTGGCCTTGTCTGCCGTATAGAAAGTCTCACGCCGCTCTCAAATCCAGTGCCCCATGCTGCGGCAACTGCGGCCAAACAATAAGTTTCAATTCCAATTTACTTGATAGAAACGCCAGCTCTTGCACCGACGGTAAAAGCCGCTTATTGAACGGTCATGCAGAGCATAATATTTAAAATTTTGCGAAACCAGGAATGGAAAAAAGCAGAAAAAACGCGGGGCTACAGTGGTTCGGCAGATGACCAACGAGATGGGTTCGTTCATTTTTCCACTTTTTCACAACTTCCCGGTACTACCAGCAAGTATTTYGCTGGAGAARCCGRCCTWAARTTRCTCGCTTWTGCKGYRSATGACTTTTCYGAGAAAGAKCTAMGRTGGGARGCYTCGCGCAGCGGGSTKCTTTTYCCCCAYTTRTAYARCGCYTTTGATRTTGCKGCGGCACAGCACGTTTGGACCTTCACGCCCCTACCGGAAGGCCCTACTGATTTTTCTTTTGCGCAGCCCCACGAGCAGAGCCGGAGTAATGACGCATGATCGACCTTTTCCCCCTTATTAAGCCTTTCATTCACGCGTTTGATGCAGAAAGAGCCCATACATTGACGATCGCGGCGATGAAAAGCGGCATGGATGGGATGATTGGCAAGTCACGCGACTTTGACAATCTCCGTACCGAAGTTTTTGGGCTGTCCTTCAGTAATCCCATTGGTCTTGCTGCGGGTTTCGATAAAAATGCGGACGTTATCCAAGCGTCTCACGCAATGGGGTTCGGTTTTGCTGAGGCCGGCACTGTAACGCCGCGCGCCCAAGCAGGTAACGAAAAACCCCGCCTCTTCCGGTTAAGCAAAGACAAAGCGGTGATCAACCGMTTTGGTTTYAATAACAAAGGCTTAGGGTACTTTAGAAAGAACTTGGAAAAGCTCARGGTTGGCGGCAGCNAGCCTTTTGGCGCCAATATCGGCGCGAACAAAACCAGCGAAGATAAGTCGGCCGATTATGTAACCTGCATCAAAGCACTATACGGCATGTCCGACTATTTTACAGTCAATATCTCCAGCCCCAACACGCCGGGCCTAAGATCCCTGCAAAGCCCAGAAGCCCTTGCTGACCTGTTGCAGCGAGTATTGAAAGAACGGTCAGACGCAATAGCAAGCGGTCATAAATACATACCAATCCTAGTGAAAATCGCCCCGGACCTTACTGAAGGCGACATTAGGGATATCGCTGAAATCGCAGCGGCCAGTGCTATTGATGGTTTAATAGTTAGTAACACTACGGTGGCTCGGCCAGCCTCCTTGCGGAGCCGCCACAAAGGCGAAAGCGGTGGCCTTTCTGGCGTGCCGCTAATGGAATTATCGACTAAAGCACTCGCCGATGTTTGGCAGGCGACAGGCGGGGAAATGCCACTGATCGGGGCTGGCGGCGTCAGTAGCGGCGCAGATGCTTACAGGAAAATCAGAGCAGGCGCTTCACTGGTACAGCTTTATTCGGCGCTGGTGTACGAAGGCCCAGGGTTGATTGACCGCGTAAAGCGGGAGCTTTCAGCTTGTTTGGAAAATGACGGCTATGCAACAATCAACGAAGCGGTCGGCGCAGACCACCGATAGACGGTCCGAGAACTATGGATTTAGCGTTTATACTAGGAGATTTACGTTCAGCTGGTCGTCGCGGCGATTAAGAGTGTCACCCAATTGACTAAATGCGCCTGATGCTTGCGATAGAACGCTTGAAAAACCTGACGTCGCGGCCTGTTCCTCATTCCCGATATTAGCGATTGGACTTTCTTCTTCGTCATCACCTTTTAGAGCTTCTGCGGCCTCTTCTCTATCTCGAGCGGCAATTTCTTGCTGAGCTTGCCTTTTTGTAGCCTCTGCACCAGCAGCAACAGATCGGTCCTGCCCAGAAGGCTGAGCTGGCGCCAAGGCCGCGCGGATGACAACTTCAGCTTTTGCTATGGTCGCTTCAGGGTCGCCGGCAATTGCCCCAGTATCAATATCCACATGTCCGCCTACGGCGTATTGGCGCCCGTCAGGGCCAGTAACAAAATCAAAACTAGGCGATCCAGTTAAACCTGCACCTGTTGACGCATGGGCACTTTCATGCGCGCGCACCTCGCGGTCTCGTTCCTTTAAGCGAGACACCTGAGATTGCTCTTCTTCTGTAAGAACAGGCTCTATGCCGCTACTTTCACGGGGTTTTTCACCTTCGCTTATTTGTAACGCTACGGCAGATGGCCCGCCCAAATTGCTAACAGGTTGCGACCGTGAACCACCGGTAGCTTCGCGGCCAGCCCGGCTTTCATCCTGGTTGTCTGAGGAATTGCGCAACCTTGTATCAGCCGCACTTGCGCGCGTGCGCTGCACAGGCGGCTCACCACCGAGCTTGGGTCGCAAGCTTTCTGGCACGATAGACCGCCTAAACTGAGGAGGAGGAGGCCCAATAGACGGCAATGTCGTCGCAATTGTCATGTMTTTATTCTAYCATAAATACATGACAGTCGCGCTATGGATATTTTTGTTTAGTTACAGCAGCTTACACACTTTGCTTGCATAGATACGCTAAGGGGATTYTTTAAGGGTCGACTGGCTCCCGCGGAGGGGGCCGCCGTTCTTCCCCAGGAGACGGCCTAAAACCGTCGTGCCCACGGCGAGGACCTCTGCGACGTTTTCCGAAATGGCCAGGGCGTGGCTTGAAAAAGTCCTCAACCATTTTGACGCGCGTTTCCTGGTCGAGATCAGCAATCACTTCCAAGAGAACAATATTCATCGGCGCCCGCATATCATGCACCAGCGAGGTATGACTTTCTAAGGCAACCTCAAGCGCAACTTTATCCACTATGATTGATTTTAGCAGGTCCTTGATCCGCTTTTGGCTTTTCTGGATCGCTGTATAGCGCGCACGCAACTCCAACCTTTGGCGTTGAAGAGCCTGTTTCATTTTCGAACGATCTTCTGTACTCAAATGTTTACTGATACGCCTGACGTTAAATATGACATTTGGATCAAGACGCTCTGCCCTTGGATGAGGCGGCGGCGGATGGCCTCGATAACTCTTGCCGATTGTTATACCAGCGGCAAAAACATTCAGCCCAAGGGACACGACAAAGGCTGCGATCAGCCATTTCATTTTTCCTGTCATAGCTGTTCCGTCCACAAAATTAAATGCACCCAACCACTTTCGGCATAAGCCACTTGGCCCTTGTTGTACGTCACAGCTATCATCATTCGTCTTCCAAACTCAGATCGTCGCTTACAATGAAAAGRCTATAAGTAATATCCATTTCGTTTTCAGCGAACAAATCGGCTTCGGCTCCCGCAGAAGACGTCGCTCCAACCGCAACTCCTAGGCTAAGCACCACAGCAAAAACAGCCGTTTGAGACGCCAATGCTGCAGGTGAAAGCCAGTGGTTGAAATCGCCGAAAAAAGCAACCAGGCGATCAAAAAGGCCGCCTTCCGCCACAACCGACAAGTCTTGAACCGTAGCTACTGGAATGTCAGCCAACCGCTCTAAAAACACATCACAATTACCGTCCGATGTCGTTTCAGGACCGGTGGCAAGTGCAGCCTCAAACATCTTACCCAAGGTAGCTTCCGCGAACAAAGCATCTTTTCCTGCAGCACTAGCGGCAAATGCCGTTGCGCCCTCAACCGCTTCGTCGGGCCAAACCGCAAAATCATCTCCGTATAGAGAAAGATACTTCTCGAACTCTTCCGATGTCATTTGGTTATTTTTCGCCATTTTTATGCAAATGCTGACATTAAGTCAGCCCTTTCCGTCATCATTTTTTTTCTCATGTTCGTGCGCGCCCGCACCAACAGCGATTCGTAAGCTTTGATGTTTAAATCCATCACATCCGCCGCTTCCTGGTTCGACATGCCGTCGAAATAGTTGAGCACCACGGCTGTTCGTTGCCTTTCCGGCAAATTACCAAGCACGGCCTTTAAGCGGTTCTGAACCGAATTAACTTCAAGCGTATCGTCCACTGCAGGTGCACTGTCCACCACATCAAACCCCTCAGGGAGTGGCAGAATACGGCGCTTTCTTTTTTCGTCCAGGCAGCGGTTAACGACAATGCGGTGGAACCATGTGGTAAATTTGGACTTGCTGGCATCAAACAGCGACGCGTGTGTCCACAGCTTTACGAAGGCTTCCTGCACCAGATCTTCCGCCAGCGCCATATCGTGCACAAACCGAAAAGCCAAGGCCCGGTACCGGGCACCGTGACGCGCAGTGAGAACCCCAAAGGCAGCCCTATTGGCTTGGGTTACGCGCACCACAAGCGTCTCGTCATCGAGGCTATCCATTGCAGATCTTGTCAAAACTCACTCGCAAACTTTCTACCTGTGCACATACTTGTACGGTACCACAGGTAAAGCCCTTCGTTTTGTAATACTTTAATCCGCAAAAGCACCCGAGAAAAGCGCTATTGATCTTGCACTTAAAGCCAAAACCTGCTCCTTTGGCGTCATATTTTTACTGTCGTTTCTGGAGAGACCTTTATGAAAATCGCTGTAATTGGAACAGGTTATGTTGGCCTAGTATCTGGCGCATGYTTCTCGGARTTTGGSCACACYGTCACYTGTGTKGAYAARGAYARCAGCAAAATCGASCGWATTCACCGCGGYGTTATGCCGATYTAYGAACCYGGTTTAGAGGAYWTAGTGGCKCGYAACTGYAARGCYGAACGGCTGTTTTTCACCACCRACMTGRAAGAGGCGATGAAGGGCGCGCARGCCGTCTTTATCGCTGTCGGTACGCCGAGCCGCAGAGGAGATGGCCACGCAGATCTACAGTATGTTTATGCCGCCATTGAAGAGCTCGCCGCTTACATCGAAGACTATACAGTGATTGTCACCAAGTCGACTGTGCCCGTTGGAACAGGGGCCGAGATCAAGAAACGGTTACTGGCGCTGGTTGATGCCAGCAAATTTGGTGTTGCTTCAAACCCGGAGTTTTTGCGAGAAGGGGCGGCGATCGAAGATTTCATGCGTCCCGACCGGGTCGTAGTTGGCGTGGATTGCGATAAAGCGCAAGCCGTGATGCAGGAGCTGTACCGACCGCTGTTCCTTAGCGAAACACCGATTGTTTTCACGGGCCGCGAAACTGCAGAACTGAGTAAATATGCTGCCAATGCCTTCCTTGCCACCAAAATCAGCTTTATCAACGAGATCGCGGATATGTGTGAGAAAGTCGGTGCTGATGTGCAGATGGTATCGAAAGCCATTGGACTTGATAAACGCATAGGCGGAAAATTCTTACATGCCGGGCCGGGCTTTGGCGGCAGCTGTTTCCCGAAAGATACAAGGGCCCTGGCAAAGTCTGCAGAGGACGTAGGAACACCGCTTCGTATCGTCAACGCTGTTATTCAGGTGAATGAAAAGCGCAAATTGGCGATGGCGGATAAAGTTTTAGCAGCGTGCTGCGACGACCTAAAAGGCAAGAAAGTTGCGATCCTGGGACTAACCTTCAAACCCAATACAGATGACATGCGCGAAAGCCCCAGCCTGGATATCATTCCGGCACTGCAGGCGAAAGGCGCTGAAGTTCACGCATTTGACCCTAAAGGCATGGACGAAGCGGCCAACTTATTGACGGATGTCACCTTTCATGAGGACCCTTACGCCACGCTGGAAGGCGCTGAAGCAGTTGTTATCATCACTGAGTGGAACCAGTTCAGGGCGTTGGATTTTGACCGCATGAAAGACCTGATGAGCAATCCCCTCATTGTTGACCTGCGGAATATTTATGCCGGTGTCGATATGGCGGCGCTTGGCTTCACCTACTCAGGCATTGGGCGTTGACGGCTGACAGCGAGCCATACCACCTAAACGCCGACCGCCGAATTTGGGCTATCGCGGGGCCCGCCATAGTTGCCAATAGTAGCGCACCTCTCGTGGGCCTTGTAGATACCTGGGTGATCGGCCACTTACCGGGAGCGGTTCACCTGGCATCCGTCGGCGTCGGGGCAGTGATCTTCAGCTTTATGTTTTGGGCCTTTGGTTTCCTGCGGATGAGCACCACGGGATTAGTTGCACAGGCATACGGTAATAAGGACAACGCTCTCATTAAGCGCACCTTGGTTCAGTCTGTTTTCTTAGGGCTTATATTTGCCGGGTTCCTGCTCGTAGCACAAAGCCAAATCTTATGGCTAGGGATTGAGGCGCTTGGCCCGCCCGAAAGTACCACCGACTTTATTGGCGATTATTTTTCAATCCGCATCTGGTCTGCGCCTGCGTCTCTTTTCATATTTTCCCTTACAGGATACTTGTTTGGCACGACTCAAGCAAAAGCGGCCCTGTGGCTCCAGCTCATCCTGAATATATCGAACGGCATTCTTAATCTAATCTTTGTTCTTGGCTTTGATATGGGTGTCAGTGGTATCGCTCTTGGATCCGTCTTGGCCGAATGGATCGCGGCTCTATTCGGCGTTTACCTGCTTGGTAAAAATTTCAAATTCAGAGAGCTTATGGAAGTCGTTAGAGACAAGATTAGTTGGCGTTTCAGTCAGTTCAACAAGTTGCTGTCGGCTAACATGTATATTTTCTTGCGCACCCTTGTCCTAATGACAGCACTGGCCCTCATCACCCGAAACGCGGCTGTGCTGGGTGAAGAGGCGCTTGGCGCAAACCTGGTTCTTATGAATTTCCTATTGTTAATCAGTTTAGGGCTCGATGCATTTGCCCACGCAGCTGAAGCCTTTGTAGGCGCGGCTTACGGCAAGGGAAACAGGGGAGAAATGCGCTTTTGGATTGCACGAACTAGTCTTTGGGCGGGTGTAACAGCGGTGCTTTACAGCCTGGTTTTTYTAGTAGCTGGTCAGAATTTAATTAATATACTAACTAATATTGAGGAAGTCCGTACGATAGCGGCTGTTGGCTTACCGGTAATGGTCTTGATGCCAATTTTTGCAGTCTGGTGTTATCAATTCGATGGGATCTTTATCGGCGTGACCTCTGGCCGTGGCATGTTGATCACAATGATCGCTGCTTTTGCGATCTATCTCCTTGTTCTTAATCCATTAACCACTGAGTATGGGTTTAAGGGGTTGTGGATCGCTGTTTTGGTATTCATGGCCAGCCGGGGCCTTATGCAGGCGTTATACTACCCCTTAATTGAAAGAAAAATGACTAAAGTCACACAGGGGTAGGACCGACGAAAATAGACTCTATTTTCAAAGAGTTAGAGCATTAAGTTAATGTACTAATCAAAAAAGTAATCGATCTACTCGCTAAGCAACAAGCCCGTAATTCCATGATAACTATGACAAAAATTAATATGGACGCCCCCAGAACAGAGACGCCCTCCTCATCAATCAACATGCATCGTGCCTAAAACTAAAGAATTTCGAGCACACTCTCAGGTGGACGGCCGATTTTTGCTTTATTTTGGCTAAAAACAATGGGTCTTTCGATCAGKTTAGGTGTTTTGCTCATCGCAGCGATCAATGTTTCRTCGTCTGAAGCCGAAGAAAGCCCTAGTTSTTTATAGTCAGCTTCGCCTTTACGGACAATATCAGACGCTGCTAGGCCAAGGCTTTTCAAAGCGGCTCTAATCTCTTCCGCAGAAGGACCATCTTCAAGATACAGACGCACCTCAGGCGTTAGGCCTTTGTCCTCAAGTATTGCCAAAGTCTGACGAGATTTGCTGCACCGCGGRTTATGCCAGATTTTGAGGCTCATAATCGTCACCTATAAAGTTGTTTCGCACAATATCTACTTYGGGCAAATACTGACGRGGAAGTTGGAGCGGGTGAAGGGAATTGAACCCTCGACACCGAGCTTGGGAAGCTCGTGCTCTACCACTGAGCTACACCCGCTTAGTACCAATTGATTGTGATGCGCCAGACCCTATCTGCGGGCCCTTTCAAATGCAAGCTTCCTTACCAGTATTTATTTTTGCGCCATGTAGGAACTTTTTGAGAGCAGTGCGTTCAGTGCAATGCAGCTAAACCTTGACGCCGCGCCGTGAGAGGGCCAATTTAGCGCCGGAAAATACAMTCCCGTTCGTTACYCCMATCGTTAYAAAGGAAACCGCAATGAAACCTGGCGCAGGCAGAGACCGCAGCATTACCAAAAAATGGGCCCGCCAAACCCAAATGGTGCGCGCAGGCAGCATGCGATCAGAGCTTGGCGAAATGTCAGAAGCCCTGTTTCTGACATCCGGCTTTGCTTATGCCAACGCCGAACAAGCGGAAGCACGCTTTAACGGCACCGAAGAWGGCTTTACTTATTCCCGCCAAACCAACCCTACGGTTTCAATGTTTGAAGAACGCATGGCTGTACTGGATTCCCTAAACAAAGCAGTTCCATAAATCATATAGAGAATAGTCCAGCAAGGTACTTTGAACTAACTGGAATCGCCACTGCGCAAAGCATCATCAAAATTGGCGAGCAGACAATGCTGGTGGCTGATGATGGCAGATTTTCCTATCCAATGAGATTAGCGCATGGCACACAGTCACTGCAGATTGAGATTCAGGACCCGCAAGGCTTCCCCTATGCCAAAGTACTGACCATGAATATTCAATCTCACGAACAGAACAGACAGATATATCTAAAACAACCAATACCCTAACTGCAGCTCAACCTGCCACCCAGCGGATTCACCATTAGAGAAGGTGACTACACCTTTAGCGGTAACACATCACCCGAGCACGCGGTGGTGATTAACAACAGTGTGGTCAAAATAAATGCCAATGGAGAGTTTAGCCACACACTCACATTAAAAGAGGGCCAGAACCCTCTTCATGTCAAAATAATTGATCGTAGCGGCTATGTCAGCACTGTTGAGCACATGATTGGAGCAGGCAAACCCAAGTTATTTTTCATGGCATTTGCGGATGGAAAGTTCAGCCAACTCAATACCAAAGGCTTTATTCAGGGAAGCGGATAG
>JAESRJ010000163.1 GCA_016764715.1 Kordiimonadaceae bacterium
CCGATCCGCATTAACACCCAATGTGAACACAGTGTTGCCGTCAACCTCCTCGGCAGTGGCGAGCAAAGAGGCGGCCGTTGTCCCTTCGGGGAGTTCTGATATATTTAACGTATCCTCTACGGGGTCAAAATCGGTAATGGTGTCTGAGCCAAAGCTTCTAGATACATTGAAGAAGAAGATATCAGCGCCTTCGCCGCCAGTCAGAGTGTCATCATCTAGCCCGCCAACAATCCGATCGTCACCGTCACCCCCGTTGATCGTATCTGAGCCGCTACTGCCAATTAGAAAATCACGACCCGCGCCACCTTCAATCAGCTCATTGCCTTGACTACCAAAAATTTGATCGTCACCATCACCGCCAAGCAATGTGTCATCACCGCCCGTGCCTCTCAATATATCGTTGCCGTCCGTCCCTTCGATCGGCGCTTCGTCAGCACCTGAGATGGTGACTGTCACTTCCTGTGTTGTGCCGTCGCTTGCTGTGAAAGTGATGGTATCTGTGACAGTGTCACCTGTATCCAGGGTCTGCACTGCGGACTGATCAAGCGAATAGGTCCATACACCGTCCGTCAGTTCAAACGCACCAAACCCATCGTCGCCGTCAGTGGCGGCTACATCACCAAAAGTTGGGCTGTCGGCTGCGTCAACATCCGCGATCGTGAGTGCGCCCATAACTACTRCAACAGCATCGCCAATATTCCCTTCAGTTATGGAGCCGGTAAAGTCACCACCAACGATAGCGGCATCTTCAACCGCAGCGATATCAATATTGATGACAGCAAATTCAACGTCGCCTGAACCGTCACCGTCGTTGCCCGAAACTGTTAGCGTGGCAGCTCCTGCCCCTTCGGCATTTGCGGCACTGAGGTAGCGGATGTTGGAAACAGTATCTAGGAAGGATGAGATATCGCCCGCACTACCGACAAGAGTAAGTGTATTGGTCCCCGCCCCCGCGATTACCACACCCCCGCCACTGATGGCGATTAGCGTACCAGCATCGACTGCGAGCGTAACCGTTATCTCAGCGCTGTCGTTGTCGCTGATCGTCAAAGCGGACAAATCTATGTCTGAGAGCTCGTCTTCAGTAACACCGACAGCAGCAGGCGCTCCTGCAGCGAGCGGCAAGTTGTTTACTCCTCCGCCTGGAACGGTGTCAAAAACACGCGCGGCTACACCATTTCGGTCGGATACATCCGGGTCCAGACTATTCCAGACAACAACAATACCGCCGCCAAGCGCGGCAACAACAGGCGCAGACTGGGCGCCCWCTGTTTCAAGGTTCACTGTAAATTCAGTTCCGGCATCGGTTCCGTCTGCGTTAAATTGGCGCCCAGCAATGCCAGAACCGTTTCCATCAACATCAAAATCACCGCTATCCCAAACGACAACAAAGCCGCCATCGTCCAATGCAGTGACTGAAGGCGAAAGCTGCTGTCCTGTCACTTCAGAGTTGATCGTGAATTCATCGCCAAGCGGCGCGCCGTCAGCGGCAAACAATCTACCAGCAATACCTGTTTGGTTGCCGTCCACATCGTTATCAAAACTCTCCCATACAATGACAAATGCACCGTTTTCCAGTTCGGTTACAACTGGGTTTCGCTGACTAGCATCGGTCTCTGTATTCACGGTAAACTCACCGCCAACGCGGTTACCGCCAGCATCGTAGATTTGGGCAGCAATACCAGTTCCACTACCATCAACGTCTGGGTCACTACTTTGCCAGGTCACTACAAAGCCACCGCCGTCCAAAGCGGCAACGCTTGGCGCTTGCTGGGGGCCTTCCTGCTCTGTATTGATAGTAAATTCAGCGCCCAGCCGATTGCCCGCAGCATCGTAAATCTGACCCGCAATACCAGACGAACTCGGATCTACTGCATCATCACTGCTTTCCCAGACAACAACGAAGCCGCCGCCTTCGAGGCCTATAACTGAGGGTTTACCCTGACCATTTTCCGTGGCGGAATTAATGGTAAATTCGCCGCCTATACGATTGCCCGTAGCGTCGTAAATCTGGCCTGCTACTCCCCGTAAACTACCGTCAACATCAGCGTCCGAACTTGACCAAGTTACAACAAAGCCGCCGCCTTCCAACGCTGCAATCGACGGCTCAACCTGAGGGCCACCGACCAATGAGTTAACTGTGAATTCCGCCCCAACCGGCGTGCCGTCCGCGTTATATATTTGCGCAGCAATGCCCGTACCACCCCCATCGACAGCATCAGCGTTACTTGACCAGGCAACAACAAAGCCGCCGCCCTCTAACACTGTTACAACAGGATCAAACTGCTCAAACTGGCTACGCGTATCCACCACGAACTCACCAACAGGCGCCGCCACGGCCTCTTCATCGGTGCCTGTGATTGTGACCGTAATTTGCTGCTGGCTTCCATCGCTTGCCGTATAGGTGATGGTATCGTCTACAGTTTCACCTGCAGCCAATTGCTGCACAGCGGTCTGGTCCAGATCATAGAACCATTCTCCTAAAGTCAGAGTAAACTCGCCAAAGTCATTTTCGCCGCGCATGGCAGCCACGTTTCCAAAAGTTGGGTTATCGCCGACATCTGGGTCGCTAATTGTCAACGTACCACTGGTGCTAACCAAAAAATCACCGACGTCACCCTCGGTCACTGCTCCGGTAAATGTTCCTGAAACCACAGAATTGTCCGCCGTGCCGACGATATCAATATTAACTGTGCCGAGGAGAACTGCACCTGCGCCGCTGCCGTCGTCAGCCGAGATTGTCAGCAAAGCGGCATCGTTCCCCTCCGCATTTAAGACCCCAAGATATTGGATATTGGACGGGGTATCTAAGTACGCCGTTATGTCAGCGGGTGTGCCAGAGATAGAGAGCGAACTAGTGCCTGAACCACCTACTGCAACATCGCCGGCAGCAGCTGCGCTTAGCGTGCCGTTACTGACGGTAAAGGTTACAGTGATCGGAGAACTGTCGTCATCGGAAATAGTAACCGCTGACAAGTCCAAGTCACTGCTGACATCCTCAGTAACGCTGACATCCGCAGGCAGTTCACTTGCGGTTGGAGCCGCATTTGCAGGCGCTTCCGCGACGAGAGCTGTCACTATACGCGCAGTAATACCGCCGCCATCGCCGTCGGCGCCCTCCCATGCCACCACGTAGGTACCGTCAGGGAGGCCCGTTACGACAGGGTTGAATTGCCCACCAGCCGTCGTCGCATTGATCGTTAGTTCGTCACCAACAGGGGTGCCAGTTGCGGTATATTGCTGGCTGGATATGCCTGTCCCATCGCCGTCAACATCTGGATCGTTGCTTTGCCATACAATGACAAAGCCACCATCTTCCAACGCGGCCACAGAAGGCTCCCTTTGATCCCCTGCCACTTCGGTATTGACTATAAATTCAGTGCCTATTGAGTTGCCAAGGGCATCATAAACCTGAGCTGAAATACCGTATCCGTCGCCGTCAAGGCTGGGATCCCTACTGGCCCACGTCACGACAAAACCACCGCCGACCAGTGCCGTTACATCGACGTCAAGCTGGGAGTTTTCTACGCTAGTGTTAACCGTAAACTCTGCCCCGACAGCGTTACCAGCGGCATCATAAAGCCTGCCGGCTATACCGAGGTTATCGCCGTCAACATCCGGATCGTTACTGGTCCATACTACAACAAAGCCCCCACCGGGCAGTGCAGCGACAGCAGGCGACAACTGCGCGCTCTCAACTTCGCTGTTAACTACGAATTCCTCACCCACAGCGTTCCCTGCCGCATCGTACAATTGGCCAGAAATGCCGATACTGTCACCGTCTGCCCCCGCGGCTCTGGTCTGCCATACAACGATGTGGCCACCACCAGTCAACCCTGCAAGATCAGGATTCTCTTGGTTACGGTCCAGATTGTTTCCTACCGATATTTCGCCACCAACAGCTGTTCCAGCACCATCAAAGGACTGAGCGAAAATGCCTAGGCCGCTCCCCCCGGCTATACTATCGTCACTTACCCACGTAACCGTAAAGCCACCGCCGTCCAGCGCAGTAACCGAAGGCGAGTCTTGAAAGTTTGTGACGGTGCTATTAACCGTAAACTCTGCACCAACTTTATCGCCATTGCTGTCATAAATTTGTGCAGAAATACCGGTATCGTCACCGTCTACATCGGGGTCTGAACTAACCCAGACGATAACAAAGCCCCCGCCGTCCAGTTGCGTTATCGCGGGGGCAAATTGAAAACTCTCAATTTCTTCATTGACGATGAACTCGTCCTCGCCGACGGCAGTAGCCCGTGCCAATATCTGATCACCCGGTAAAAATAACGCCATCTCTTTGCTCCCCAATTGCCAATGCTATGTTGGTGACCATTTCGCGAAGAAACGGACCACCGCTCAATTTGACTGAATGATGCGCGACAGATTGATATCGGGTAAATACGCCGGGTGGCGTATTTTCAAATCGTTTAGGAAAGGCATGATTGTCGTTCAGCGGTGGCCGGGATAATTTACAACAGCTCGTTTCTGACCGCGTACAATGATAGTTCTGCAACGGTATTCAGGCCAAGCTTTCGCCTGATATTTTCGCGGTGCTTACGGAGAGTATGGTAACTGATGCCTAGAATTTGTGATGCCGTTTCAGATGTATGGCCTTCCGCAATCAAGCGCACGACTTGTTTTTCGCGTTTGCTTAAGCCGTCCTTAGGATCAGTCCTCGGCACTGCGCTAGTCGGTAAATCAGGTGTAAAAAAACTGCCTCCATCCAACACGTTCCGCACCGCCTGTTCAAATTGGTGGCTGTGCGCTGTCTTAAACAGGAATGCATCTACGTTTAGTTCAGCAACCGCCGTGGCCGCAGTTTCTTCCGCCATTTCACCCGTCATGAGGATTAAGCGCATAGGCAAGTCCCGCCGCCTGATTTCACGCGCCACATCGATACCCGTAAGATGCGGCAAGCGTATATCAAGAATAGCAATATCTACCGGTTCAGAAAGCACCTTGTCCAAGGCTTGTTTGCCATCGGCTGCCTCTATAATTCGGTCAATAACCTCGAATTTAGACAAGATGCTTACAAACCCCTGCCTAAAAAGGGCGTGGTCATCGGCGATAAGTACTGTTGTTGACACGGGTACTGTTTTTCCAAAAAATGAACGACCAGATCAGTAGATAGCAAAAACACAACTTAAATCAATAGAAWWYGMYMGWWRWMSWSWTYKRMMAMWMRYNASCKANASASMNNNARAAATNNATKCCSYMMYCGGAMRWMAAGCACTTTAGTAATGCTAGATAATTTGCAATCGTACCGGATCCGTTCTAGCCGAGAGAGAAAGAAGCGTTGATGTTACACAARGAGCTATTCAAGAGACTGGGGCCCTTCTGCCTCGGCRTGTTTTTACTAGCTTTTTCCCCGGGCTTGGCTGCCAGTAGCGAGAAAACAGAACCACCGAAGGAACTACCCAGTTGGGACGGTCAAACGGAGTTGTATCTGACTGGGCCCTGGCAAATGATCAGAGGCAAAGTTGCTCGGCCAGGTGATTTTTCCCGTTGGTACAACGGCAAAACAACCTCGCTGCCAGACCGCTGGAGTGGATCGACCAAACAATTACATGGAAGCCATGATCTGCCTTCAGGGTTCGGGGTTGTCTCCTACCGGTTAACACTTGAAATTCCAGAAAACGCACCGCAGCTGTCGCTTGCTATTGACGAGATCTATTCTGCGTATGAAGTGTGGATCAACGGTGAACTAGTGGTTTCCATGGGCCGAATATCAGCAACGCCGTTAAATGCTGAGGCTCTCTATATTCCTTCGATAGTCGTTTTGCCCCAGCACCGGAAGCTGGATATCGTCCTGATCGTTTCAAATTTTGAACATTCCAGGGGCGGCGTCAGTTATGGACTAAGCATAGCCCCTCGGCAAACATTCGATAACCGCCAAAAAAAAAGACAGCTATATTTCATGACATTGTTCGGCATACTAGGCGGACTTTTATTATTTCATTTGGCCTATTTTATTAGTAGTTTTGAGGTCGGCTTAGCATCCGGGCATCGCGGAACGGCGTTGCGGCGAGGGCACTTTTGGTACGCGCTTACCATAGTATTATTTGTTACACGGCTAGCATTACTTCATGAGATGCCTTTTGAAATTGGCGGCAGTGCCTATTATGCTAATCTCAAGTCCTTCGAGTTTCTTGTCGTCTATTTAATGGCGCCGGTATGGCTGGCGTTTTTTGCCGCCATGTTTCCTGAGGAATTCTCACGCAAAATACAGATTATGCTGTACCTGCCGTCAGTGCCCTTTGTTTTCAGTGCGATTTTCCTRCCAGTCCATATCACCACGGCGCTGCTGCCTTATTTCCTGATATTAGCGCTTTTCCTGGTTATTTATCAATTAGTTCTGAGCATTAAGGCATGGAGGAACCAGCGGCCGGGTGCCATTCCAATTGTGACAACGACGATGGTCTATTTGATCTCTGTGCTACACGACTCGTTTATTCATGTCGTCTCTTTTTCAAATTTTGACTTCCTCCCGACAGACCTAATGCCAATAGGTTTCATTGTGATTTCCATTGGTTACTCGATTGCGCTTAGCAAGAAATCAACGTTTGTTTACCGYCATTCAATACAGCTGGCGCAACGTTTGACCACCCTGAATGAAACACTGGAAGAAAAAGTGTCACTGCGAACATACGAGGCCAATGCAGCTCGTCTAGAAGCGGAAAAGAGCACCGCAGAAAAAACGAATTTCCTGTCGGCCACCAGCCATGATTTGCGCCAGCCGATCAATGCTCTCAGCATTTATAACCGAACTTTGATGGAAAAAGCAGCGGGCATTGAACCGCTGCTCAACATCGCCACGCAGCAAAGGACTATCATTGGTTCGATGATGAAGATGTTAGAAACACTATTGGATGCATCACGCCTGGAAGCCAACCTTCAAACCGCGACCATGACTGAAACCCCGTTGGGTACTATTTTCCAGAGCCTCAACGATACATTGGAACCAATTGCTCGCAAAAACAACGTGACCCTAGTGATTGTACCTTGTTCATTATTCATAGTTGCTGATGTAAAACACCTGCACCGGATCCTATCAAACCTAATCATAAACGCTATCAATGCCTCGCCGGCTGGAAAAGTAGTTCTTGGCGCCCGCCGGGCCGGACGGTTTGTTAACATTATGGTAGCCGACAATGGCCGTGGCATAGCCAGTGAAGATCAAAAACGTATTTTTGATCGTTTCGTAAGGCTGACTGAAGGTGGCGACGGCCCTTCTGGTTTTGGTTTGGGCCTTCCTATTGTTACGGACCTCTGCGTGTTGATGGATATGGAGCTTGGGCTGAAATCTAGCACTGGCATGGGGACCACTTTTAAAATTCGGGCAGTTCGCACGCAAAGGCCGGTCGCCATTGCCTCATCAACGCAAGCTAAACCCGACCCACTTGCTGTGACTAAACGACTGGTCATTTTAGTCGTGGATGACAACAAGGAAGTCAAAGAAGCTATGGTCGAATTGTTGCGCGGCTGGGGGCATTCAGCCCGAGGGTTAGGCTCGCTGCGCGCAGTGAAAGAGACCTTGGAGGACTTTGGTAGGCCCGATCTCATCTTTACTGATTTTCGGTTGGATACACATTCAACAGGGTTTGATGTGATCGCAGCTGTTCACAAGCACCACCCTGGTGTGCCAGCAGCCATCATCACAGGTGCCACGTCGCCCGATGACTTAAGAACATTGGCGCAGTCCTCTTGGCCGATCTTTCACAAGCCCTTGGATCCTGCTCAAATTCGTAAATTTCTGGCGGGAAAACTCGATTAAGGTACGCTCTGGCTATAGGTCGTCCAAAATAGCCCCTTAACATATCCCTTAGGCCGTGACAGTTGCACGGCCAATTCAGCTGGCTCGCTGAGRAGTGATACSWATAAGACCTCATCAACCTGACGAATTAGCATGGTGCCGGTTGAATTCACCCATCAACAAAGCKACTTGCCTCAGAATACAAAAAAACCGCTCACAAGGAGCGGCTTTTTTTGGTGGTGCCCGAGGGTAGATTTGAACTACCGACACGCGGATTTTCAATCCGCTGCTCTACCCCTGAGCTACTCGGGCACATAACAGGACCGGCGGGGTTTGCCGGTGTACGAACGGGCTTTTAGCCAATATAAAGCACCCTGTCCAGCACCTTATGAATTTTTAATTCGATTAGTCATTCAATCCGTGAGAAAGGCAAAGGTGCCCGCGTTCAAGGGCGACCATCACCGCCCGAAAAATATGCTTGCAAAAGGTCACAGTTTTCTTGAAAATTTGGTCCTTGGCCTCAAAATATACATGCCGCTTACTTGATCAGTTCGAACGCCCCGCTGGCAACGGCAACACCGTTCACCAAGATCTCAATCCTATGGTCACCCGCATAATAGGTTCGCGTGGTTATCGGCTTAATCGCATGCCGTTTAACACCCGCCAGCCCACCCTTCACTAATACTGTATCTTTCCATTTAAACACTTTAGGAGAGCGGCTGCCGTTTGCCTTCACAAAATGTACTTTGTAATCGACAACTATTTTACAATGGGCTGGTTTGGCAGTGAGCGTAAACTCAAATTCCAAATCTTCGCCGTAGTTAACTGTATCCGTTTTGATGATCAACGCACAGTCAACATCCCGAAGCGGGGCATAGCCAAAAGCTCCCAACGCGCCCGTGTGTCCGTGTTTGATAAGAGTTCTGCACGCATGCTTTACCAGCCGCGTACGGTTCTTATCCGCGCCGATAAGCCACAGCGCTGCGATCTCTGCAACCTTGTCCGGATGGTCTTTGGCAATATCATTSAGGTTATTGGCRACAGASCGYCTTACATAYTCCTCMGGRTCATCYTTAAGKRCCTCAAGAAGCGYAAGMACGGGCGCTGGGTCAGCTACAAATTTGCGCAATTGCATCCCCCACGGCAGCCTTGGCCGACAGCCTTCGCTAGCGAGGCGCCTCACATGTCTATTCTCGTCCGTAAGCCACTCTTTAAAAACCTCCAAAGTCAGCTCGGTATTTTCGTCCAAAAAGGGCCGAACTGCAAATTCAGCACTAAAGCGCTTGGTAACATCCTTGAGCAAACCTAAAGCGGCCTCGGGGCGTTCCCGGCCCCGCAGCGTCACCAAATCCGCAATTGCCCACCCAGCCATGCCGACAACGCCTTCAGGGCCAAAGGAAGCTCCTTCGTTTTCGGGATCTTCACTTGGATGCAAACTGGCGCGAATGATTTTCTCGAAGGCAGGGAACTCAAGCGGCAAACACACGTCGAGCGCCTTCATAATACTGTGTGCTCGTTCTTTCAGCTCCAGACCTCCCAGGCCCTTAAGCGCGTGGTCTAAAAACACTGTTTCGTCAAAGTCTTCATATACGCGCTTAAAAATTTCAGAAAGCTGCCGTATCACGCTTTCATTCATCCGGTCTTTAAACGGTTCCATTTGGCTTTCCATCCTTTAAATGTTCTTATTTTGTTCCTATTTCGCTTCGACACTTCTGTCAAGGCCTTGACGCTACGCTGTGTGAATGCGAAAGATGCGCTATGTATGATCTGGATGATGCAACGTTGAAGAAACACTCGGTCACTATCGCCGGGCATAGAACCTCAATWTCGCTTGAGAGTTGCTTCTGGCGACACCTGACGGATATCGCCAAAGCTCGGGATATTTCAATCAATGAGATCGTACGGCAGCTAGATGAAGCCCGGACAGGATCACTATCGGGCGCGATCAGGGCCTTTGTCCTGCAAACGCTAGAAAAACAGTTACCCTAGGACCCCTGGGTTTCCAGCCGAGCGGCTTCAGCTTCAGTGGCCCGCCTACGGCGCTCAACCTCCGCCAGGCGCTTTTTCTCCATTTGCGCCTTTCGCAGGTCTTGCAACATCTCAAACGCCCGTGCGAATACGGCTAGGCCCGGCGTTTCCCCTTCGGTACCGCTTGCGGCGTTCCGCGTTTCAAGGTCGCGGTACAACGTAGAACGCAGGCGGCGCTCAATGCCTGCGATCACAAAACGCTCGAACAACTGTCCCGTCCATTTACTTGCAGGATTTCTTAGGGACCCTTGGTAACGAACCGGGATAGCAGGCGTGTCAGGCGGCAGAGTCAAAGCCAGTGCGCCCTTCATGCTCAGAAAGTCGTCGGCAAAATTAACCTGACCGTCCAGCGCCAGTTTTCCCCATGAACCGGTGGCCTCCGCTTGCTCCACCAACATCACGCCGCCGTCCATGGTGTATTTAAGTGTCAAACCTTCAATTGGCGTTTCTCCGCCCCGTAATAAGCTACCGACATTCGTCAGAAAGTCCCGTCTAGTATCGGCCGCCTGAGCAGCCCGTACCAGCGCTACAGCTGAAAGGAACTTAAGCTGGCCAGGCCCTCCTTTAAGGCTCCCCGTTCCCTTCAGGCTTTTCGCCAAGCCGCGCTCTGAAGCCATGTCCCCAGCAAAGGATATTTCGCCTGAAACAGAACTGGCTACAATCCCGCCCAGCCCCTCAGCCGTTAGCGCCTTCTCGAAATCGAGAGCCTCTATCACAGCTTTGCCCGTAAACGGCATATCCCCCGCAAGTGCAAAGTTCACGTTAAAACTAGCCGGTGCCCCATTTACCTGCGCCCCCTCGCCTAGTGAGAACAACGCAGTTTGGTCACCCACTGAAAACTCCCCTGCGGGGGCAACTAGGGTTTGCCCGCTAACAACTACGTCCTCTATTTTCAGACGAAGGCTACCGGCATATACACGAAGAGGTTCCGCCCAATCCTTAATATCAAAGAACGATGTGGCATCAGGCGATGCTAAGCCGCTTGCTACAGTTAGGCCAGACAGCTCCATGACACCCGAAAAAACATTGTCCTGCGTCAAAGACATTTGCCCGGTGACAGTTTGCGTTCCATTTTTCAAGCTCGGCACAGTAAGTTGCCATCCGTCATCCAGTGACGCCCAGGAAAACTCTGTGCGTAGGCTTTCAGCTTGCTCTGCAAGATCAAGGGGCAAGCCTGTTAACGCAACCAAATCGGAAACGCGAGCATGGTCAAATGTAACGTTGGCAGACCGGAGCCCTGCCAGATTGGTCAAAGTGGCTTGCAGCTTCCCGCCCGCGAAGTCGCCTCTGATTTTAGATACCAATGCCTCGTCTTCACCTGTTTTGAGCAGCGAAAACGTCAATTCTACAGGAAGACTACGTAAGCCATTAAAGCCCGACAGGCGCGCAATCGGCGCCATATTTTGATGCCGCAAAGCGCCCTGCATTTCAACAAAAGTAAGCCGCCCTGCAGGGAACCCTAACTCGCCCGAAAGGGAAATCGACCGCTCATCCGACGACGCACCAAAGCCCAGCCTCATTCTCGACAAAACCCCCACGGCAGAAGCTTTGCCGTCCACACGCTGCATGTCCCCTGCGATCAAGTAAGATTGCAAACCTTCAACATAGAACTGAACGATTGGCATTTCCCAGTTTTTAAAATCGGCGTTGAGCTCAACCGCCAGGTCTTGTTCGCTGTTTGTCAAACTACCTTTGGCCGTTAAGCTACTATCTCCTGCGATCAGCGACAAAAATTCTATATCCAATCGCCCAGAATTTAACGCCCCCACAAAACGCGCCGTCCCAAGAGCCTTGCCAAAACTGTGCAAAGTTTCTGCCGTGATATCGAATGCCAATGTTACATTCTCAGGAACGACTAGTGGCTCATTTTTATCCCCAGCAGACTTTTGAGTGAACCCGTAGGCGTCCAAATTTAAGGTGTCAAAATTCAACCTAACCTGTTGAGGGATTAAACTCGGGAATTGGCCAGAAAGCTCGCCTTCAATTGAGGAGGTATCTACTGACGCTTTAAAATTAGTCAACGTCCAAGAACCGTCACTATACTGAATATCCCCGCGACCAGATGCTGTGGCCAAACGCCCCGAAGCAACATCTGAAGGAACCTGCACTCCGAGCCAAGCAGCCAGCGCAGAAACATTTCCCACCTGCAATCTGATATTCCCACTGCCTTCGCGCTGTCCCATCTCCCCAAGCACCGAAAGATTGGCAGCTCCTGGCAACAACGCTTGCAAACTTGTGACTGCGATGCCCGTCTCTCTAAACGCAATAACTGCATCAATGCGCTGGCCTAGGCCACCTTGCATTTTCACACCTTCAACAGTAACATCGAGCGAGCCCCTGATCTTGAGCATTGAACTCCCGCTTGGCACCACAGGCAATTTAGATCCGCCGCTGGCGACTTCTTCTTCAGGCAAAGCAGCCTGCCATTTTTCCCAGTCAATCACGCCGAATGAAACAGAGCCTGCCACATGCACCTTGTCTTTACGAGATGCTATGGTGAGGTCCAGTCGACCGCGCGTGTCGCCTATTTCAAGTTGTCGGCTGATTACCCTCGCAATATCACCGGTACGGCTGAGCTGGAGATCAAGAGCAAAAGGAATTTCCGGCATCCTTAACCCCGGAGCATTCAACCCAATCAAGCGCGTTAATGCTAAACTTGCTGTGCCCAGCCGCGGCCCGACCAAGGTAGCTCGGCCGGTGACGTTGCCGTTCTCCGCTATTCGGCCGGATATCTCCAAAATAGTGTCTGCCATGTGCGCGACGGCTTTGATTGAAATTTCGTCCCTCACAGATACGGGCTTAAGCCGCCCAGCGATCTGGATTTCTTGCCCATCGAGCGATAAGAGACCATCCCAATCGAGTGGGCCCAGGGGAAGGGCCCCAGACATTTTGAGCGACGTAACCTCTAGATTCCTCACAGGCGCTCCGAACGGCCTCAACTCAAAATCACTATTGGTGATCTCTACTCGAGAAAGACTGGTCGCGTTGCCATCCTCTGATGAACTCGTCCATCCTCGCACATGCCAGGTACCTTCAGCGTCTTCTTCAATTGCTACCGTCAGCCCTTCAAAGGCGATACTATGTACGGCCACTTTCCCCTTGAAAAAATCCGAATAGCCAAGTCGCATCGAAATTTGATCTGCGGTAGCAACGACATCGCTAAACCCTTCGCCTGCAGGAGAAATTCGAACAGTAGCCGCCGAGAGACTAGGCCGGGGAAACAGCGCCAGCGACACATTGCCAGCCAACTCAACCTTCATGCCCATTTGACTGGACGCAACGTTAGAAAGCGTATCCCGGTATTGGTTCCAGTCGAGGAAACTAAGGGCAATAGAAAGGCTTGCAACCAGCGCTATCAACAGCCCAACGAACCAAAATCCTACTTTTCTGAGTTTTAACGCCATTAACCAAATCCTSTTTATAGTGCTAATCTGCCCTATTGTTCGGGTGGCTACAAGTATCAACATCAATCAGGCAAACATACGGCAGCCTTACTTAAGCAGTTGATTTAGATGCACTTAAAAGTGTTTTCCTTGCATTAGGCTCCAACTTGCATGAGAATATGGGGGTGCAAGAAACCTAGCGACAGGCCACCATTACAGTGACTATTAAAATCAGCGCGATTAGAAACTATGGGTCGGCCTTCCCTAAAAGCGGCAATTTTACCGCCAAAYACAAGCGGTTTTGATGGAAAATAACCGCCAGTCCTTATTGCAGAAAATGCTGCACCTTCTCCGCGCCACTATGTTCAGCGCTGGCAGCTATCAGTTAGGCACCATCACTATTTTGGCGGCCCTTGTCGGGGTAATCGGCGGTTATGCTGCGATCGGCTTCTATCTGGCAATTGATCTATTGCTAGAAATCGGCTTCGGCTCTCCTGAGGCTTCACTTGCCACCGGCGTAGCAGCCCTTCCCGCGTGGAAAATCATCCTTATACCGGTAGCGGGCGGGTTGATTGTTGGCCAGCTGCTGCGTTTCATAGACAAAAAACAGTCAAAAAGCGTATCGCATGTAATCGAGTCTGCCGCGCTTGAGAATGGTAAAATCAACGCTAAAGAGGGTTTTCTCAGCGCTGCTATCACAGTAATCTCGCTTGGGTCCGGAGCGTCCGCTGGCAGGGAAGGTCCCGTTGTACACCTCGGCGCCACCCTTGCGTCGCTAGTAACCAGTGCTCTTCGTCTCAATGCAGCTACAGCCAGGACATTGCTGGGCTGCGGTGTCGCCGCAGCAGTGGCCGCTTCTTTCAACGCGCCAATTGCGGGTGTCTTCTTCGCACTGGAAGTAATCATTGGGCACTATGCCCTTCATGCTTTTGCGCCCATTGTCATTGCAGCAATTGCCGGAACACTAGTAAGCAGGTCACATCTTGGCGATTTCCCCGCATTTCAAATAACAGACTATTTTATCAATAGCTTTTGGGAATTTCCTGCCTTTTTCCTGTTAGGGATTGTGGCAGCATTTGTATCTATCGTGTTCATGTCTGGTATGAATTGGAGCGACCGCAAACGCGAATGGATGTCGAAATATCCTTACTGGCTTCAGCCAGCAACGGCTGGGCTACTTGTTGGCATAATCGCGGTCCGCTTCCCTGAAATATTGAGCGTCGGCTATGAAGCGATCAGTAAAGCGCTCAATGGTCAATATGGTTTTCAGGCACTTCTTGCCCTTTTAGGCATCAAGATTGTTGCAACCATTATCAGCTATACGGGTCGCTTTGGCGGTGGCGTATTCAGCCCGTCCCTATTCATAGGCGCAATGACAGGCGGCGCCTTTGGTATTGCCGCGGCCAGCATCTTTCCCGACCTTGCCTCGTCRCCGGGGCTATATGCAATTGTCGGTATGGGAGCTGTGGCYTCCGCCGTGCTCGGCGCGCCAATTTCCACGATGCTGATCGTATTCGAAATCACGGGCGATTATAATGTAACCGTTGCCGTGATGATCGCATCTGCGGTAGCCAGCAATTTCACAAGCTTATATTACAAACGCTCTTTCTTTCTGATGCAATTGGCCGATCGCGGCATTGAGCTTGAAGGGGGCAAGGCCACTTACCTTCTCAAGTCTGCCAAAGTCGAAGACCATATGAGCCGAGATTTTTACACAGTGCTCGAAAACGAGCCCGCGATTAAGGCACGGGAACTACTTGTGGCGCAAGGTGGCGGTATTCTCATTGTCACTGACCAAAGCGGCAAAATGTTAGGCACCTTGGGATTCGCGGAGTTTCCGCCTGACATTTTTGAACGAGCAACCGCAGAAGACCACTTGGTTAGTGAGTTTCTACGTAGCGCAGTGACCAGTGTTCACACGAATGACCCGCTACAGGCCGCGATGACCGCACTGGACACTAGCGGCGACGATGTCCTACCGGTCTTGTCCGTAGAGCAAGAAGGCACCGTAGTAGGGATAATCACTGACCGGCACGTGATGCGTGAATATAATAGAGCCCTGCTCGAATCTCAAGGCCAAGACCAAAGCGCATAGCCCTAGAACAAAAAAGCAACAAAACATAGAAATCMCCCTTTTCCCCGGTCTGCAATCGGTGCTATAGACACACAATGAATGATCCATTTGAACTTGATGACCTTGATGTCAGCGCACCAGTACCGGCCCCTATTGCCGCAGCTCCCACATACCTTGACGGACTGAATGAACCGCAGATGGAAGCCGTACAGGCACTTGATGGACCTATCCTTGTCCTTGCGGGCGCAGGCACCGGCAAAACCCGCGTCCTGACCACCCGCCTCGGCCACTTGTTAGCAACAGGGAAAGCAGCGCCGTGGAATATTCTGTCGGTGACCTTCACCAACAAAGCCGCGAAAGAAATGCAAGACCGGGTGATGCAAGTTATCGGACGTCCTGTTGAGGGCATGTGGATCGGCACTTTTCACTCAGTTTGTGTGCGTATGCTGCGCAAGCACGCTGAGTTGGTTGGTCTGAAATCCAATTTCACTATATTGGATACAGACGACCAAATTCGCCTATTGAAACAGCTCATTCGCGCTGAAAATATTGACGACAAACGCTGGCCCGCCCGTACACTAGCCGGACTTATTGACCGCTGGAAAAATAAAGCCCTTACACCCAGCAAGGTGCCCGAAAGTGAAGGGTACGCTTATGCCAATGGGTTGGGCGGGAAACTTTACAAGGCGTATCAGGACCGATTAGTGGTCTTAAACGCCTGCGATTTTGGCGACCTTTTGCTGCATGTGATCACCATTTTGCAAGCGCGCCCAGATATCCTCAAAGAATACCATAATCAATTCCGYTACATTCTAGTAGATGAGTATCAGGATACAAATGTCGCCCAGTATTTGTGGCTGCGGTTACTCGCACAGGCATCGCGCAACATATGCTGCGTCGGCGATGATGACCAATCCATTTATGGTTGGCGCGGCGCCGAAGTCGGTAACATCCTGCGGTTTTCCGAAGATTTTCCGGGCGCGAAAGTCGTGCGGCTTGAGCAAAATTACCGTTCCACCGGTCATATATTGGCGGCCGCTTCCGCACTTATTTCTGCAAATGAAGACAGGCTGAGCAAAACTTTGTGGACCGACCAAGGGGACGGTAACAAGGTTGAAGTTAAAGGCGTTTGGGACGGTCCGGAAGAAGCCCGTACAATATGCGAAGATATTGAAAACTTACAACGCCAAGAACATGCGCTTAGCCAAATCGCAATTCTTGTCCGGACCGGCTTTCAAATGCGAGAGTTTGAAGAACGTCTGATTACGCTCGGCGTGCCCTACCGCGTTGTTGGCGGCCCCCGCTTTTACGAGCGCGCGGAAATTCGCGACGTTATGGCGTATTTGCGCGTTATCAACCAGCCAGAGGATGATCTTGCGTTCGAACGCATTGTCAATGTGCCAAAGCGTGGCCTCGGCACGGCAACGTTACAAAAAGTTCACCATATCGCGCGCAGTCACGGGATATCTTTAACCCGCGCCGCGCAGCAAATCGTCGAGCTTGATGAGCTTCGCCCGGCTGCCAGAAAAACGCTTGGTAATCTGATGGAGAATTTTGGTCGCTGGCGCGCAATGCTTGCAGGCAAAACCCATGTCGAGATGACCGAGCATATGCTTGAAGACACGGGCTATATGGAAATGTGGCAAAAYGACAAATCGCCCGACGCGCCTGGCAAACTGGAAAATGTAAAAGAAATGGTTTCCGGTATGGGCGAGTTTGAAAACCTTGGCGGTTTCCTCGAACATATCGCCCTTGTTATGGCCAACGATAGTAATGACAGCCAAGAGAAAATCACTTTGATGACCTTGCATGCGGCCAAGGGCCTAGAATATGACACCGTATTCTTGCCTGGATGGGAAGAAAGCTTATTCCCCAACCAACGCGCGCTTGACGAAACCGGTGTTAAAGGGCTTGAGGAAGAACGCCGCCTTGCGTACGTGGGCATTACTCGTGCGAAGAAAAGCGCGCGTATATTCTTTGCAGGCAACCGGCAAGTATTCGGCCAGTGGCAGTCCAGCCTACCTAGCCGGTTTATTGACGAACTACCCGCCGACCATATCGAAATGGAGTCGGCGCAAGGACTTTACGGCAGCCGAACGAGCCACGGCTGGGGTGAAAGCGATGTCTCTAACGAGGGATACTTTACATCAAATGGAGACCAGTACGGCAGCGGCAACAAATATGGCCCTGGCTGGGAACGCGCCAAATCGTGGCGTTCTGAACAATCCAGTACTCAAAATTACCGCCACGCGAAGACCAGCACGGTGCCGAAAGCCAGGAAAAAACCCAAGGTGATCGAGGTTAGTCATTTCGCCGTTGGTGAACGTATTTTTCACGAAAAATTTGGCTACGGCACGATTGAAGATGTAGAAGGCAATAAGTTACTTATCGCTTTTGAAAAAGCGGGCACTAAACGCGTTGTCGATAGCTTCGTAAGCGCCACCTAAAAGGAATTATGTGTGACTGAAGAAACCTCCTGGTGTTTATCGGGTGAATTATCACTGGAAGCTGCGCAAAGCCTTGAAATAGTTATTGACCGCATAGCAGATGAACGTGGCGATTTCCCTCCGACTCTCTCTTATTTCGAGCAAAAAGACAGCAGCTTATGGCGCACCGAAGTGTTTTTTCCTGGCGCCCCTGATTACGGCTTTATCACTGCCATGCTACTTGGCGCAGGCCTTGCCGATTGGGACCATGATATCGCGCCGCTTGAGAACAAAGACTGGGTAAGCGAAAGCCAAAAGCTTCTGGCGCCAGTTGAAGCAGG
>JAESRJ010000023.1 GCA_016764715.1 Kordiimonadaceae bacterium
TTGGCCGCAGCAACAGCATTTCACCTGAAGTTGCTCGCGCCCTTATTGCCGAGCTTGTCCCTGAAATGGCTCGTATGCAGGAGGCCGCAGAATGAACAGTTCGTTCTCATTTGTGACAGATATACGATCAATCGTAAAAAACAACATTGAACAAAATCAACCAGCTAATAAACGGAACCGGCAGAAAAAAATGCGGGAACGAGTAGTCGTAAAAACGCCTATTTTGCTCCGGGAAAAAGGTCCCATATCGCAAGTTGCTGCGTATTGTTTTAGCAAGTGCGCGAAGCTCGAGAAGACAAATAAGATACCCTACTGGCAAGCTCCCGGTAACAAGACCCAAGAGCCACATAACAATGGTCTGATTTTCGGCGAACGTTGTCGCCATAGAGCCCACACCTGGAGTTGTTTCGTTCCAGACAAGAGACACTATCATCGCTGTCAACGCGATCATCGAACCGGCACCCCAATAGAGTACCTGAGATCGCATTTTATAATATCGCTCAAAGTAACGGTTATCCGTCATTCGTTTGGTCCCACATATTCAATTGCCAGCTGCTGGCTCGCTTCTGGCCTAAAACTTACCGTGCTGAGGTTTCCACACTGCTTGGCAGAAGTAATCACGGCCCGAAAGTGTCGACGCACTAACGCCACCTGCAAGCCTCCATCCGTCTTGTATGGACAAATTAACGCGTTCTCTCAGCTTGTCTACCGAACCTGCTTCAATAACATTATATTCCAATTACACCTCCTCAAATGGATAAGGCTGCTTGTCTTGCAGCAAGGCCATATAATTGTTGAGCGTGGTGCGTTTTACAATCTTTTTCATGACATCGTGCAAGGGCATCTTTTCACAGAGGGCGCAAAAACAGAAAAGGAAGGGAAATGACGGGGCATGCTCTTCATTACGCGCCCCGCCACCCCTTAACTAAGCGCGGGAYAGGTGGTCGAATACAAAGCCCCCGCTTGTTACGGCTTTTATCGCGCACGCTCCTAGCGCTGTCAACGAGGCTCATATGACTTCAATAATACAATGCGCGTTCTGCGGCTCAGATGTGGTCTCACACCACAAAGGCAGGCAGCCGCGCAAGAAGTACTGCAACGACACATGCGGGACGACAAAGCACAGGCTCGCTAATCAGATAGGCGGAATGATACTCGATAGTGTYCTGCCTAAGGTGCGGGCGGCACTTAACAAATCAAGACACAGTTGACAAGGTAGAAAATGGCGGACATCTTTGACATAGCGAAGAAGGCCAGATAATCACTAGCGAACCAGCGCGGCTCAAATGTTAGTTATGATATGTGGTCAATGATGCTTCAGCTCGGCCTAGTCGAAAAAATCTTCGAATTAGAGGCTGCTGAGTACCAGGAAATAGAATGCAAGAGAAAGCAAAACCGCATCAGCGAGGTCCGTACTATCCGCGGATCAGGAACAACCAAAGCAAGGCCGTCTGGTACGTCTGCCACTACGACGCCGACGCAAACAGACGCGGCACAAGAGCACCGGCATTGCAGCGGTAGCCAAAGGTTTTGAGAACCCTCTTCTGCCGCCAGACCCGGTACTTGATGTAAGAGATGACCTTTACCGCGCGTCGCTTACTCAAACCGAGCAGACCGCTGAAGAAGCAATCTTAGCGCACCTGGTAGAAGACTATTACCTAGAGCATGGTCGGTTTAAAGCGGGCAAAGAGAGCATTTATTATGCAATCCGCCACTTTATCGGGTTCCTCAATCTTGAAGCTGAAGACAAGAAAAACAGCAAGCTAGGCCGTGACGCTGTTGTGAGCGACATCAACAAGCCCTTTATCCGCAGGTTTCATAAATGGCGCTCCGGTCCTCATCAATACATATGGATTGACCCAAAGACAGATGCAGAGAAATTGTTCACATCTGAAGGCGCCAGCTGGAACCGAATTGACACAGACACGGCATTGGTCCGAGCCGCGGTTAACTGGAACTACCACGAGAACAGGATTAACGTTCACCCCTATGTGACGCCAGTTAACCCCGACCTCAAAAACAAAGCCCGCGAGACTTCCTTTACACCCAAGCAATTCGCCAAGTTCCTTGAGGCGGCCGCAGACTTTTTCGAAGAACACCTGCAGGTGCTGATCTATACATTGATATTGTTTGCAGCGGCGGACGCCCTGAAGCAATGTTCGACCTGCATAGTGATTGGTCATACGACGACGAAAACAATTTGCTGTATACGAACCACCCTGATCGCAAGCAGACCAATAAATACCGGCAGACCGTTCCTGTGATCCCTACCCTGAAGCCATGGATAAGCCAGCTTCAAGGTTTTATGGTTTCGAAGCAGCGTAGGCACAAACGCAAGAACGAAATCACACTTAAGTACGGCGCGCAGCAAACGTCAGATATTTGCAAGGCGTTCAACAAGGCAGCAATTAAAGCAGGACTAWCCAAAGAGGYTCCGCTTGCCGACGGCTCARGTGAAATGATCAAGCGCGCAACTGTCAGCCCTATATCAATTCGGAAAACCTTGGCCACAGAATTAGCCAAACGCGGCGTGCCGGATATGGAAATCGATACTTTCCAAGGACACCTGAACCAGACCACTTCAGGAAAGAGCTATTAAATTCAAACCGGACTATTTAGTGAATTGCGTCAATGCGTCAGAGGCGTTTTGGGTGGATATGCAGGAGCATACAGATGTGCACCTTCGTTACTACCTCGTTACTAACGCAAAAAAAACAAACGTAATTGGTCTTCCGAAAACAGCTTCATAATTAACAAAAACCCACTAAGAACAAAGCCTTAGCGGGTTTCCGTTAATGGTCGGAGAGACAGGATTCGAACCTGCGGCCCCTACACCCCCAGTGTAGTGCGCTACCAGGCTGCGCTACTCCCCGATAAGATTGGGCATTGTGTATGGGCGGGCGGAATATACCTAGGCGGGCCGTTAGGCGCAACCTGTCTTGTAAAATATTTTCATCCTTCTCGCGTGACGCTTGCCCGCGCTTGAAACGCCGCACGCGCCGGATGTCGTTGCCGCAAGCCTGACGACAAATACCTATTCAGCGCAGCAACCAGCAGTTCACCGGTTTCTGCCGAAAGGGTGCGAAGCAATCTTTCAGTAGCGGTAAGTAATTTCAGCCGGTGCACGCCGTAAATATATTCGCCAACATCCATATCAAACAGCGCCGCCTTTTGATTAGCAAAGAATACAGCTATGTCCCCTATGCGCCACTGTTCAAAGGTGTTTACACCCAAGGACCGGGCATTGCGGCCAACGAAACACGCCTGCTGCATATAAGCTGATCGCCATAGTGATGGGTCCTTAGAAGCGTGGATATGCACAGATTCTGCAAAGGTGATCGCATGGGTAAAGTCGAGCCACCCTGTGTTCTGCGCGATGGGTTGCTCTACTCCGTGCTGTAGGGTTTCGTCAAACTTCAGCATATCGAGCGCCGAGGCAGCAAGCAGCGCTTCCCACTTTTCATGGGGAGTACTATTGGAGCCAGCAACTTTAGGCAGCAGTTGCCGCACCGATGTCCCAGATAGCTGCTCGGCTACCAGTAGCTCACCCAATGATTCAGAGGGCTTTTTCAACAGATCGCCAAACAAGCGAAACTCAGGGATCAGGTCTTCACGCGCTGCCAAACACAGATAACGAACCAGCTGCCTACACAACACGCCTTCAACACGACGGCCTAAATGCCCAATAAGCTCTTCGGCTTTGCCAATATATATTGAAGGATGGCCGAACCCTGCATAGTGACTGAAAACAAAATCCAAAAGCACAGGCTTAATATCGCTAAAACCAAGGCCCTGCTCTAGGCCTGCGCGGCACATGGCAACTGCTGTTTCGGTTTCCATACCTTCAATCGCCGCCAATAGAGCCTCTGCACTATAAGTGGGCGCGGCGTTAAGTGGCGTGACTTTGGGGCTAAACAAAGCGTCCCATGCAAAGTGGCCGAACGCTTCCAGGAACGCGACAAGGCGCAGTTCATCGTCAGAGCCCGCTAGTGATATCCAATCAGTTAAGCCCGCGTGAGCATGCCCAAAACCACGCTCCAACAGCCCCTCGCTCCAGTTCAACACCCAGATTGCAGCCTCTTCGTATGTACCGCCCGCCATCTCAAATCTACAAAGGGATCTGGCAATTCTTTCGTAATCATGTTCTGCCATCGCGCCTGCGAGCTCAGCCATTGCTTCTGCTCGCACAGTGGTTGCTGGAACTTCTTTAATATGCACAAAGACCCTGCCTGAACGTCTCTCGACTGGATAGGTTTTTACCGGGTCGCGGCCAATAATGGTTTTGCCCGTTTTGAGATCAAACGACCAACCATGCCAATTGCAAGCCAGCACACAGTCGTCCTTCAGCGTCCCTTCCACAAGCGGGTACCCTTCGTGCGGACAGCGGTTGTTAACTGCATAGAGACCCCCTGCTGTTTGGAATAGCGCCAGTTGGCGACCGGCTACTTTTGTGACAGCTCTACCGTCAGTCTCCAGCCGTTCCAAAACGCCCAGGTCATGCCATATGCCCTGGCCTTCAGCGCCCGCAGATGGGCTGGCGTAGTCGCCGGTTTGCTGTTTTTTTTCGTTCTGGTTATGCCCTGACATTGGCTTTTTTCCTTATAAAATCGTGCGCTTCTGATCTTTCCGTATTCTATCCATGAGAGCTCGTCACTCATCATTTTTCCTTTAATTAAATATATTTCTTTAATTAATAAGTACAGATATCGCTTGATTAAATCAAGAATATTTTTTAGAAAAAGAAAAAGGGACAGAAATGACCACACGCGAAACAATATTGACCGAGCTAAAAAAACACGGCGAAGCACGGGCGGATGAGCTAGCAGCCCCACTAGGCTTAACGCCAATGGCCGTCCGACAGCATCTTTACCAATTGCAGGATGAAGGCGCAGTAGACTGTATCAGCAAAGCAGAAGGCCGCGGGCGGCCTGCCAAGTTGTGGAAGCTCACCGCAAAAGCTGATGTCTATTTCCCGGATACACACCGCGACCTAACGCTCGATCTAATAGACAGCGTGCGCAGCATTATGGGCGAAGACGGCCTGGAGAAGCTATTGGTGCACCGCTCGGAAAAGCAATTGCGCCAATACCAAGCTGCTACAAGCTCCTCAAGTGGCCTGAAGGACAAACTTACGGCCCTCGCCCGCGAACGAAGCCGTGAAGGCTATATGGCCGATGTAGCAGAAACTGAAACAGGTGATTTGTTGTTCATTGAAAACCACTGTCCAATTTGCGAAGCCGCAAAAGTATGTAGTGGTTTATGCAGCAAGGAGCTTAGCGTTTTTCAAGATTTATTTGATGAGATAGCCCAGGTAGAGCGTAGTGAGCATATGATAACAGGCGCTAGGCGCTGCGCTTACAAAGTGACGCCTAGGTCTTAGTCTAGCCGCGCCCGAATAGATTTAAGCTGCGCAAGAATGGACGCAAGAGAGCTAGCATCCACAGTATTWGYGCCCTCWTCTGCCCCAAAWCGCATATCGCCGCCAGCAGAACTAGCCCCTACGGTGGAAGTTTCTATCTCAACGGTCACCTCACCAGTCGCAGYCTCTTTCTTCCCSTGCAGTGCCCCGCGAACGTATGATGCAGGCTGATAATCAGCGTAGGGGTCCAWTGCCTGAGTGATTGTTGCCTTAACACCTTGRGCCTTGAACAGTTTTTGCACGCCTTTGATAGTGTAGCCATCTGAGTGAAGCAGTTTTTTAATTACCGTGATAAGTGTAACATCATCAGGCCGGTAATACCGCCGATTACCACCGCGTTTTAGCGGTTTGATCTGGCTGAATTTGCTTTCCCAAAAACGCAAAACATGTTGCTGCAGATCCAGCTGGTCTGCCACTTCAGAAATGGTGCGAAATGCATCACGGCCTTTATCACCGCGGTKATGGCCCAAACTCMCCCCGTTACTCATGATAGCGAGCCTCCGMCTTAGCCGTTAATRAGGTCTTTCATAACCTGACTAGGRCGRAAAACCAGSACGCGCCGAGGATCAATSGGMACTTCTTCACCMGTTTTRGGRTTACGACCCATACGGCCGTTTTTYTGGCGCACAAGAAAGCTGCCAAAAGAGGATATTTTCACGTTTTCACCACTAACAAGGCAATTGGATATTTCGTCCAGAATGCTCTCAACAAGGTCGCCACTTTCATTACGCGAAAGCCCAACTTCTTCGTAAACCGATTCAGTCAAGTCAGCTCGTGTCAGTGTCGTTCCCATGGTGATCCCTTTTCTATAAAATTTTCAAGGTAGGTAAAGGCTAACTGAAACAGTCTTTACTGTCAACGCGAGACTAGATTTAGGCAATCTTAATAAGGGCTTAAAAACGCCTCTTCAACCAACGCCGCCGATCGCATACGGCCCGAAACGGCCTAAGTCGCCCGCGCATTTGCCTCGTCAGCGGCGATCTCGTGCAAATCCTCGCCGATCAAACGAAACAAATCATTCTCGGCCATATCAATGGCAGACGTAACAGCCGACGAATAACCACTAGCGTTTGCGCCGCCATGGCTTTTCATCACCAAACCGTTCAAACCAAGGAAAACTCCGCCATTATGATTGTTCGGATCCAAATGGTCTTTCAGCGAACGCAACCCAGGCCGAGCAAGTAAATACCCCATCTTTGTCCTGAAAGTAGACTTGAAGGCGCGTCCCATCAGTTCAGTTACCAGTCGAGCAGTTCCTTCAGCAGTTTTAAGTGCAACGTTTCCGGTGAAACCGTCCGTAACCACGACGTCTACGTCGCCCATCGCAATGTCACTACCTTCGACAAAGCCGACGAAGTTCATAGGAAGGTGACGGCTTTCCTTCAACACATCTGCAGCTGCCTTGATGCTATCCTTGCCTTTGAGCTCTTCGGTACCGACGTTTAGAAGCGCAACAGAAGGACGGCTCAGCCCCAGCACGGTACGTACGTAAGCCGCGCCCATAATCGCAAATTGCACAAGGTTGTTACTATCACACTCAACGTTAGCGCCAAGATCCAGCATCACGCTTTCGCCGCGAAGCGTCGGCAATGTCGAAATCAGCGCAGGTCGGTCGATCCCCGGCATCGTGCGAAGCATAAATTTGGACAAGGCCATTAAGGCCCCAGTATTACCCGCAGAAATGGCTACATCGGCGACTTCATCTTTAACCGATTGAATTGCAAGTCCCATGGAGGACTTACGTCCTCGACGTAGTGCCTGAGAAGGCTTCATACTGGAGGAAACAAAGTCATCCGTATGGATGATTTCGCTACACATCTTCAAATCAGGGAACTGGTCGAACAGCGGCTTAATCCGCAGTTCATCACCATAAACCAAGAATTTCGTATTTGGGTACAAAGTCCGAGCTTTTGCAATACCCTCAATTACCATTTCGGGCGCATTATCGCCGCCCATGGCGTCAACCGCGATGGTTATTCTCTTACCCACCTAATACATCCACTCTCTGCGGGAAACCCGCGTTACGTATCGAAGGGAAAACCCCGAATATTGCTATTACAATCAAACAGCCTGCACCAACCATAACGATTTCAGGTCAATCTTCAAGATTTGTCCTTCAGGCCTTCTAAAACCGCAAACGGATTGGGTTTTACTAGTTCTGGTTCATCCAATGTCAGATGTTTAGACTTCGGGATCTCTACTTCTTCCCCTGCCGCGCGCGGATATTGGTCCATGGAAACAGAAAGCGTCTGCGCGACGATCTCGCCAAGGTCAACATCATCCCCTTCTAGCGCGTCATATTCAATGGCATCAGGATCCATAAGTGTACCGTCGTTATCCATACGCGCAGCCACTTCAGCTGACACTAGTAGCAGCTCAAATGGCAAATCCAAGTCCTCAGGCACATCCTTCAAGGATACCGTTGATCGGTGTACAATTGACGCCTTCAATTGCCCTGTAATTTTCACGCCTTCTTTGCGCGGCAAATCAAGTACTTTCAAGGTCGCAGACACAGCGCCAATAGTGGCAAGGCCGAATCTCTCTGCAAGGGCAGAGCATTCTTCAGGCGTGGCAGAAACCGTAAACTCGCTGGCTTTTTTCCCCAGCTCAGAAACTTTGATCTGTTGGTAAAATGTTGCTGTATCAGGCATTTATCGATCCATCAGTTAAAGAGACATCCCTGACCGCATCCGAAATCAGGGTATCCAAAAAACCTAGCGCGCACTCTTTTGGGCTAACTAGCTTCGAATTTGAAAACATATTCGTGGTGTTTATACAGTATTTCGCAAGAGTTTTTGCACCCTTGCTGGTGTCGCCGCGGTAAACATTCTTTAAGAGTACCGCCTCGACGCTGGCTTCATTGTGTTCTTCTTTGAAAGCAGTAGCATAGGCGGATCGGCGGCCTAGCCATGCCGCGCCGACTTTCTTCATTTCTTTGCCCACRCTCATGTCGCCGACACCAAGCTCTCTGAAAGAGCGATCCATATCGCTAACCATTGCCTCTTGCATATGCCTACGCAGGCGCGTGTAGGCGTCGCCCCCGCGCTCCAACCATGCATCAACCAAATATAGGTGAAGCAAAATAAGGTCAAACCTACCTTCGATCGAATCCTCCACACCCATTTCTAAATAGARAGCTGGCGTGCGGGCTTGCTCAACYAGTGCTTTATAAAGCCTGAAAGCAYTCTTTTTTTCCGCATTTCCTGCGAATATGCCGCTAAACATGAGTACGACCTTTTTCTTGCCAGAATTCGCGCCTATTTGATAAGGCAGCTATCCTGTTGTTCTCGATTTCTTTGGCACGCTCTAACATGGAGCCTTGCGCCGCGCAATGGGGACAGCTATTAAAGCAGACGACTGCGTCAAAATGTATTGTTGTCTGCAGATAAGAAATTACGGATGAGTTTCGGTATGCCAAATATATTCAGTAAAAAGCTACCTCTTGCACTTCTTCTCACGGGCAGCCTCGCGCTGACAGCATGTGGGAATAGGCAGCAAATACGGGGCTATATTTTTGACAAGGAACTAGCAAGTGCAATCCTTGCTGGCGTTGACAATCGACAATCAGTGCAGTCCACGCTTGGCACCCCTACTACATCGGCTACATTTGACAATGATACGTGGTATTACATATCAACTACCGTAAGAACCCGCCCTGTTTTTTGGGCCGAGCCCCAACAGCATCAAGTTCTTGCAGTACATTTCAATGACAAAGGCGTAGTCGACAATATCAACAATTACGATCTATCCCATGTTGTCATTGTAAGCCCCGTTTCCGACAAAACACCGACTAAGGGCCGTACACTTAGCTTCTTTGCTCAGATATTCGGCAGCGTAGGACGCTTCGGAGCACAGGCCCCTGTAGGAAGCGGCGAAAACCGCGGCCCGAACGGCTAGTATCTAACTGGTGTTCAGATAAAGCTTAAACTTCAAGAAGTATAAGAAAAAAGCCCCGGCAAAACCGGGGCTTTCTTTTGGTTATGCTAACTGCGACTAGTGAGAGAGTGTCGCTAATAGCAGTAGAGCCACGATATTCGTGATCTTAATCATCGGGTTAATSGCAGGACCAGCGGTATCCTTATACGGATCACCAACTGTATCACCAGTTACTGCAGCTTTGTGAGCCTCAGAWCCTTTACCGCCGTGATTACCGTCTTCRATATATTTCTTGGCGTTATCCCACGCACCRCCACCGGCAGTCATRGAAATCGCAAGGAAYARRCCGCCGACRATCACACCAACCAGCAADGCGCCAAGGGAYGCAAACGCTGCSGCCTGACCAGCCACKGCATTAATCGCATAGTAAACTGCAATTGGCGCAACRATYGGMARCAAGCTYGGMACRATCATYTCTYTAATTGCTGTTTTAGTCAGCAGATCAACAGCGCGCGCATAATCAGGCTTAGAGGTGCCTGCCATGATGCCAGGGTCCGCTTTGAACTGTCGYCTRACTTCTTCAACCACTTGGCCACCGGCCCGGCCAACAGCTGTCATGCCCATCGAAGCAAACAGGTACGGCAACATSGCGCCGAGGAACAGGCCGACGATCACATAMGGRTTRGAMARRCYGAARTCRACRKYMACRTCGCTGAAGTATWYYTTCAGATCWGCMGTRTARGCGCCGAASAGAACCAGTGCMGCWAGACCWGCKGAACCRATRGCATAGCCYTTAGTAACMGCTTTTGTTGTATTACCAACTGCATCAAGAGCATCAGTACGGTCACGCACTTCGCCTTCAAGACCTGCCATTTCAGCGATACCACCTGCGTTATCAGTTACAGGACCATAGGCGTCCAACGCCACTACCATACCTGCAAGAGCAAGCATTGCCGTTGCAGCAAAGCCGAGCCCGAGAACACCGGCAAGACTGTAAGCGACGATAATACCCACAACAATGATGATTGTAGGAACCGCTGTTGATTCCATTGAAATCGCCAGACCCTGGATCACATTGGTGCCGTGACCAGTTTCAGACGCTTTGGCGATGGACCGCACCGGGCGGTACTGAGTGCCAGTGTAATATTCGGTAATCCAAATAATCAGTCCAGTAACAACCAAGCCAACAAGGCTACAATAATACAACGTCATGCCTGTGAAGGTGACATCGCCAGCTGTGAAGACTTTATCCATACCGCCTAGCGCCCATTYCATTGCAAAATACATTGCACCAGCGGACGTAACAGCAGTAACCAGAAAGCCCTTATACAAGGCACCCATGATCGAGTTGCTTTTGCCAAGCTTCACAAAGAATGTACCGAGGATTGACGTAAGGATACATACACCGCCCATAATGAGCGGAAGCTGCATGATGTCTTCTGCACCTGTAGTCATATAAAGCGCGGCAATAATCATCGTTGCGCCCACGGTTACGACATAGGTTTCGAACAGATCAGCTGCCATACCAGCACAGTCCCCAACGTTGTCRCCAACATTATCGGCAATCGTTGCAGGGTTGCGYGGGTCGTCTTCCGGGATACCGGCTTCAACTTTACCAACCATATCGGCGCCTACRTCGGCACCTTTGGTGAAGATACCGCCGCCAAGACGTGCGAAGATCGAAATGAGTGATGCACCGAAGCCAAGAGAGACCAAGCTGTTGATCACTGGACGGCTTGTTGCTTCCAGACCCATTTGCTCAGTCAATATCCAGTAAAAACCTGCGATACCGATAAGGGCAAGGCCCGCTACAAGCATACCGGTTACGGCCCCTGCTTTAAACGCGAGCGTAAGCCCCGCTTGCAAACTGGTGCGCGCCGCTTCTGTTGTGCGAACGTTAGCTTTAACTGAAATAAGCATACCAACAAAGCCAGCAAGCCCHGACAGGACCGCGCCAATTACAAAGCCGATAGCTGACAATTGATCGATGGTTATGTAAATAACCACAGTTACTGCCACACCAACTACCGCAATTGTACGGTACTGTCTGTTTAGRTAAGCYTTTGCGCCTTCTTGAATAGCCTGCGCGATTTCYTGCATTTTCTCATTGCCTGCGCTTGCAGCCAAAATYGARCGGCGYGTAACCACACCGTAAACTATTGCCGCCAARCCACAAAGCATGGCAGCCATTAACACCGTCATGGGATATCCTCCCCCTAAATTTACCTTACAAAAGGCATTTGRCTMCRTGTCTCCCAACAGCCAAAYRTGRAACGGCWTTAMWCCCAACGCRCCGTTTCGCCCCTAAWTTAACGACAAAAGACGCGAAGCGCCTTTTGATCGAAATCACCTTAGGAAGCAAAATCATGACTGGCAAGTGCCGTAGTCAGTAATTCAAAAAAAGAGGGGTTTTATAAATATAGTATTGCCGCTGGATCGACCTAGCTGATTAGTTGGTTATCACCATGGCCTGCATAATAGTAACGCTTTCCACAACGTCTGCGCCCAATATCTCGACCGCCCGCTTCTTAAGAACAGCAACGGTTTTTTCATGATCAATTTCGGTTGGCGAATCGTCACGCATTAACTCTGACCGGCTGATAACTGCCAGGAACGCATGCTGAATTTGCGCCTTGGACCGGATCACAGTAATCTGATTATCTTCACCAAATACATTAACCTGTAAATCGATGAAGTAATTTCCGACCAGACGGCGCCGCCCGCTCCTAGTCGTCCGGAATATTTGCACAGCCAGGCGATCAAACCTTACTGGGAAAGTTTCTTCTTTAACCACTTTTTTGGAAGTTTTTTCCTCGCCGTCGACAGCGGCGCTATTTTGATCAAAGTAAAAATATGCACCGCCACCACCGAGGCCAACACCTAAAATCAAACCAAGCACCAAGAATACTTTACCCGAGCCACCTTCGTTTTCAACTTCGTTTTCCGACATGTGACCACCTCAATATATTCAAAAATGCTGAAATCCAGTTATACCAAGATGCACCAATTTCCCAAAGGAATCAATAAGTTCAACGGCGCTTCCACCCTTAACCACTCCCACATCGGTAAAGCAGGTCCCTGTCTCAGCGGACAAGGCTTCCAATKGCKTCACCTTAGCAGCGCTGGCAGTGAAAACAATTTCATAGTCATCRCCSCCTGACCAAATCAAAGGCATAAGCGCAGGATCGGCCTCGACGGCAGTCATGGCGGCAGTGCTTAGCGGGAGCCGGTCTTGCAGAATGGTAGCCCCCACSCCGGACGCGGYGCATATATGACCTAAGTCTGCAAGAAAACCATCGGACACATCCGCAGCAGCAGTGGCTAACCCTACTAACCCCCGTCCAAACTCGTGATGAGGCACCGGCYGGAGATAACTGTTGACCAAAATTTCATCGTATTCATCATGGCCTTGTAAACACCTAAGGCCCAGTGCCGCGGATCCCAAAATTCCTGTAACATACACCCTATCGCCAGCTTTTGCGCCGGCACGGGTGATCATATGGCCCTCATCAACATACCCTAAAGCCGTTACACTTATAACAATACCGCCACTGGTGGACGTAGTATCGCCGCCCGCTAGCTGCACGCCGTAGTGCGCCTGCGCTTCAGCAAGGCCTCTAGAAAACCCTTCGAACCAATCCGCAGGTGTCTCTCTGGGCAGGGCTAAACCAAGAAAATACTCACTCGACGTAGCCCCTTTTGCCGCCAAGTCAGAAATATTCACCGAAAGTGCTTTGAAGGCCAAGTCAACCGGATCGGAATTTGGCAAAAAGTGGATATCCTCAACCAGCATGTCCTTACTGATTATCAAATCTTTACCTGCAAGAGGCCTAATACAGGCGGCATCGTCAAGCAGCCCAAGCCCTGAAGGCCCAGCAAGCGGTGCGAAATACCGGGCAATAAGATCAAACTCGCCCGCCATAGCTGCCCCTTTTTGTTGGACCCCAAACCTTAAGAACGCAGGGTACGGGCCATCTTGTCAAGCACACCGTTTACAAAGGAAGCTTCGGTCCGCTCATAAAATGCATGGGCCACATCTAAATACTCATTGATAACGACTGCTGTTGGTACATCAGGGCGTGCCGCCAGCTCATAAGCGCCAGCACGGAAGATCGCCAAAACAATAAGTTCAAGGCGGCCGATTACCCAGTCGCGTGTAAGGCACTGCGAGATGAAACCATCCCATTCCTCGCGGCGCTCCCAGCCACCTGCAGTAACGTCAGCAAACAAAGTCGCATCCGCGTCAACAAACTGCTCGCCGTCCACCTCAGCGCCCAACCGGTGGGCCGTGAATTCGGCTACAGTAGTTTTTACATTTGGCTCTTCTGATGCTGCCAGCTGGTAAAGAGCCTGAACAGCGGCTAAACGTGCTGCACTGCGGGGGCCTGCGGATTTTGTCTTCTTACCAGTCATCGTCATTGTTTAGTTCCAAAATGTGTTTTTAACTGTATCACAGCCAACGCCGCGATTGCAGCGCCAGCACCTTTATTCATTTGATCACGTTTCGCCCGCGCCCATGCCTGGTCCATATTCTCTACGGTCAGAATTCCGTTTCCAATAGCTAGATTATGGTTCAGCGCCAAGTCCTGTAACCCGCGAGAGCTTTCATTACAAACTGTTTCGTAATGCGTCGTCTCCCCGCGAATAACGCAACCAAGTGCAACATAGCCGTCAAAACGAATATTTCCGTCAGCCGCCWCTTTAACTGCTACCGGCAATTCAAGTGCGCCGGGAACAGCCACGCGCTCCCATGTGCCACCAGCTTCTTCAATTGCTTCAATGGCGCCGGCAGCTTGTTCGTCCGCAAGGTCGTTATAGAAACGCGCCTCAACAATTAGGATATGCGGCTTCGACATAGACTTTTCCTCGGACTGGATGCTGGCAGGCAGCACAATGAAATGGGTATTCAATAAGATCGCAGACCTGAATTAGCAGGCCTACGTATTAGGCTTTCGGAATTTCGCGCTGTTCCACAACATCAAGGCCGTATCCTTCAAGCCCCACAATATGACTAGGAGAGTTGGTATAAAGAACCATATGGCGCACGCCGAGATCGCGCAAGATTTGCGCACCAACACCATATTCTTTCAGCGCACCAGATTTCTGCGCTTCATTGCCACCCTTAACAGCWGCTGASGGMCKCATACCAAWCRRGCCSGAGAATARMACAACYACSCCYTTGCCYTCRTCTTCAATSGCYTTCATYGCGCGWGATARYTGGCCRCTACGCGRRTGRTCCATCTCAAGCARRTCTTCAAASGGRTTRAGCGAATGCATGCGCACATGGATYGGCTCGTCCTCGTTGATATTGCCAAGTGTCAATGCAACAGTTTCTCTGTTCTCACCCACGGTTTTATATATGGCCACCCGCCATTCTTTGCCACTAAGGCGACGGATCGCAGTATCGGATACACGCTCAACTATATGATCGTTTTTCAGTCGGTAAGCGATCAGGTCGCGAATAGTCGCCACTTTCATTTTATGTTCTTTGGCAAACTCAACCAAATCAGGCAGCCGCGCCATTGTGCCATCTTCATTCATGATTTCACAAATAACAGCAGAAGGGTTCAGCCCGGCGAGACGTGAGATATCAACCGCAGCCTCAGTATGCCCTGCCCTTACGAGCACGCCGCCGTCGCGGGCAACAAGCGGAAACACATGGCCTGGTGTCGCGATATCTGCACTGCCCGCTTTTGGGTCAATTGCTACTTCAATTGTGCGGGCTCTGTCCGCCGCTGAAATGCCTGTAGTTACACCTTCACGCGCTTCAATTGATGTTGTGAAGGCTGTTTGGTGACGACTTTGATTATTCGTGCTCATCAAATCGAGACCAAGCTCTAGGACGCGGGCCTGCGTGAGCGGCAGACAAATCAAACCACGGCCATGTTTGGCCATGAAATTCACCGCGTCTGGCGTTGCCATTTCAGCAGGAATGATAAGGTCACCTTCATTTTCGCGGTCTTCGTCATCAACCAGAATGAAGATTTTTCCGTTGCGGGCGTCTTCAATAACGTCCTCAATAGGGGAAAGGAAAGTGTGGGGCAAAACTGTTCCTAGCTTTTATCTTGAAGACGCGCCACATAGCGCGCCAATACATCAAATTCTACATTTACTTCGTCGCCMGCCTTCAGTGTGCGAAAACTGGTAACTTCCTGCGTGTGCGGAATTATATTAATGGAAAAGCGTGTGCCTTCCGTTAAGTCTTCGACCTTATTCACTGTAAGCGAGGCGCCGTCGATGGTGACGCTGCCTTTCTGGGCAATGAGCTTACCCTGGTCTGAAGGGATAAGAATTTGCAATAGCATGCTGTCATCTACAGGATCAAAACGAGTTACTTTTCCGACGCAATCAACATGACCAGATACAATATGCCCGCCGAGCTCGTCGCCAACCTTCAGCGCGCGTTCTARGTTGACAAGCGTGCCWGYTTYCCARCCSSCRATRCTYGTAACACTKATACTTTCCCGTGATACATCTGCGGAAAACCACCCGTTGTCTTTATCGACAACCGTCAGACAAACACCCGAGCAGGCAATAGAAGCGCCGATCTCAATTGTCGTCGTATCATAAGTGGTTTCGAAAGCTATACGAACGTCGCCGTGGCCTTCAACGGACCGTACGGTCGCTACATCTGTGATTATACCTGTAAACATGCGCCTGAATTACTCCGCATTAACGTAGGTTGCAAGCAAATCCGCGCCTATTTTACGCGAGCTCTTGAGCGTAAAGTGGGGCGCATCCCCTAAGCTGGCAAGGCCAAGGGCCGCAATTGCTGGCAAGCCGTCTCCGCCRATYGCTTTTCCYGCCGTAAAACACACSAGTTCRTCCGCCATKTTWGCSSYYARAAACGAKGCRTGYARYTGCCCACCSCCCTCAACCAAAACCCTTGTTATGCCAAGCTTCGCGATGGCCGAAGCAACCTCGACTAAATCACGTGTATCCTCGACATCCACTATCCTCACGCCTAGCGCGTCAAGGTCGCTGCGCTTCGTAGCTTTTTCTGTCTCTTTCTTGCAAAGGACCGTCGTTGGCCGCGCCTTGGCCGTATTCACCAGCTCCGAATTAGTTGCTATTCTGAGATCACTATCCAACACCAATCGGTGCGGCGATAATTCCACTAGCCCTTCAACACGGCATGTAAGCAATGGATCGTCCCGCACAGCTGTATTAGCACCGACCAATATTGCATCATGGCTGGMTCGTAATAAATGACCATAGGCCCGCGCAGGGGACCCTGTGATCCATTTACTTTCGCCGGACTTGGTGGCGATCCTGCCATCCAAACTTCCCGCCACTTTCAACGTAAAATGAGGGCGCGCCGCAGTAATGGTTTTGAAAAAACCGTTGTTGAGAAATGCTGCCCGTTCGGCCATCACGCCTTCAATGACCTCTATGCCAGCGCCTCGAAGTAAGGCAAGGCCTTTACCCGAGACACGTTTATCTGGATCCAACGTGGCAGAGATAACTTTTGCAATACCGGCAGCTATAAGCGCTTCAGCGCATGGCGGCGTTTTGCCGTGATGCGCGCAAGGTTCCAGCGTTACATAAGCTGTTGCCCCTTTAGCGGCGGCACCTGCCTGCCTCAACGCCATGGTTTCSGCRTGYGGKCGACCGCCSGRYTGTGTCCARCCWCGRCCAACTACWWTGCSGYCYTTAAYGATAAGGCACCCAACCGCAGGGTTAGGTGCCACATTGCCGAGCCCTCGCCTCGCTATGGCAAGGGCTGCTTTCATCCATCGTTGGTGTTCTGACACAGTGTCAGTTCCCTACCTTGTTACCCACCACTATTTATCGTGGTAGTCTTCTTCGGCGCCACTAAGATTTCCAAGGAACTTCTCAAAGTCAGAGGCCTCACGGAAATTTCTATAAACAGAAGCATAGCGCACATAGGCAACCTGATCGAGGCTCTCTAACCCTTCCATCATCAAACGGCCGATCTGATCCGACTCGATATCGCTTTCGCCCATCGATTCGAGTCTACGAACGATACCGTTTATCATACGTTCAACACGTTCAGGCTCTACCGGGCGTTTCCGCAAGGCAATGTCCAAAGACCGCTCCAGCTTGTTCCGTTCGAACGGAACGCGCCTTCCTGATTTTTTCAATACTGTAAGCTCGCGCAACTGCACCCGCTCAAAGGTSGTGAAACGAGCACCGCAYGCCGGGCAATAMCGSCGCCTGCGAATAGCCGACTTATCATCAGTTGGCCTRGAATCTTTAACTTGAGTATCTTCGTTTTGACAAAACGGACAGCGCATACCGCCTATACTCCCCCGAATTAATTACACTATTTTACACACATAWACGCAGCCCCAACCGACTGCGTCTTTTATACCTTAGCCTAGTTATCCATAAATTGGAAAGCGTTGACATAGATCAGCCACTTTACGCCGAGCTTTTTCCTCAGCCGCTCCGTTATCTTCCGGATTTGAAGCAAGACCGTCAAGTACATCTGTAATCATATCGGCAATTTGAATGAAATCATCTTGGTCGAAACCGCGCGTTGTTCCTGCCGGCGTGCCAAGACGAATGCCTGAAGTAATGAAAGGCTTTTCCGGATCAAACGGCACGCCGTTCTTATTACAGGTCATGAAAGCCCGCTCAAGTGCTTCGTCAGCTGCCTTGCCTGT
>JAESRJ010000164.1 GCA_016764715.1 Kordiimonadaceae bacterium
GAGGGCCGTATGCGAGTATGGTGGCACCGGTTTGCTCTGCCAACCAAGCCGAAAGCGGTGAATGGTCAATGTGGCTGTGTGTGACTAATATTGTCGAGATCTTGTGCCCGCCCGCTGCCGCCAAAATTGCGTCACCGTGGGCGCTGTCTTCAGGGCCTGGGTCAATCACCGCAAGGTCGCCAGCTTTGCCAACAATATAGGTGCCGGTGCCTGTATAGGTGTAGGGGCTCGGGTTTTCGCAAAGGACACGTCTGATCAGTGGGCTGATATCTTCGGCTTCGCCGTAGATTGCTGAAAAATCTTGTTTGAATTTTAGGGCCATGTCTATCCGTACTCAGGCTTATAAAAAGGTCTGAACAGGTAAATAGGGCAAAAACGTATGGGGGGAAAGGGAGATGGTAGAAGGCCGGCCATGCTACGGCGGATTGAGGTGGGGCAAAAAATGTAGCATGACCGACTTCTATGTCTTGACCGCGTCAGTGGCAGCTGGAGCGACCAGTAATCAGGAACCCGTTTGTAAGTAGCTGTGTGCTTCGGGTATGTCCCTATAATCGCAAGCCGCGTGCCAGTTCTCTGGGGCCAACGATTTCAAGGGTTTAGTGTCTTAGGGTGTCGCGGAGGTCCGGCAATGGCACACTCCTGCCCCAAAATGGTACAACCGCGGGTGTCTCATTCTTGCACAGCGGTCTGGAAACCGTATTCTTGCCATATTAAAGTAGCATCGGAGGAACGAAGAAACTGGATGAAAGAGTGGGCCTGCCGTGTTTGTTTGCCGAGGATGCTGGCTTGGTACTGGATCGGCGGCGTCATAGTGTTCGGGATTTTGAAGAGTACCGACACTTTCTGGCTTTGATAGGCGTCGCTGGCATAAATAAAAGCGGGCAACCCCGCAGTTTCAACCAATCGTAGTGCCTGCCTGACATTCGGGACGAAGGCGACTTGGTCCTCGAGTGCTGCCCACAGGCCAACTTTTATCAGATAGCTTTTTGCATAGTCGCCTGCCGGCGCGAGCGCCGGATCAGCAAGAACCAATCGGCCTCCGCTTAGGAGGCTAGCGAAAGCTTCTTTTGTTGGCGTGAAGGATCTGGTGGGGCCTTTTGATTTCTGAACAGCTAATACCAGCGCGTTGCGGGCAACTAGCTGCGCTCCGGAGGTGTTTAGCCCCTTTTGTTTGGAAAGATAATCAACCCAGTAGCCATTGGCCGAAATAAAGATGTCTGCCGGTGCTCCCTTTTGTATTTGGCGGGCCATCGCGGCGCTGCCTCCAAATACAAATCGTGGTATCGGCTGGCCGCTTATGTTTGACCATGCCGCGCCTTGAGCGTTGAGGGTGCCGGTGAGGCTTGCTGCAGCAAAAACGACAAGTGGCCTTTCCTGAGACGTTTCATCTGTGGCATATAGTGGCATCGCCCCAAACGCCCATACAGTGAAGACCACTGCCAGGATTTTCCCCGTGATACTGAAGTGGTGGTTTGGTCCAGTGGAGCGACCCTGGCTAAAGATCCCTTGGGGTCGCGCGTTCAGCGCAGCAAAAACGACTTTCGCGCCGTATCTAAAGTTAAAAAGTGCGCGTAATACAGAAATCGACAATATCCATCATTGATTTTTTGGCAGGGCAATCCGGGAAAATGGCAAGCGCATCTTTAGACATAGCACCGTAGTGGCGCGCGCGCTCAACGGTGTCTTCCAGTGTGTTATGTTTGGCTAGCAAGCTAATGGCTTGGTCCAAATCACCCTCTCTCTGCTTTAGCTTGTTGATCGTACGCTTCCAGAAGAGGCGCTCATCATCGCTACCGCGGCGATAGGCGAGAATGATAGGTAAAGTAATTTTCCCTTCACGAAAATCATCACCAACCTCTTTGCCCATTGTCGAACGGTGGGCTGAGTAATCCATTGCATCGTCAATCAGCTGAAACGCAATACCTAAATATTTGCCGTACGCATGCAGTGCATCTGTTACTTCTTTGCTGCCGTCTGATATCACCCCAGAAACTTCGCAGGCAGCCGAAAACAGAACCGCGGTTTTCGCAGTGATAACTTGTAGGTAGGTATCTTCTGTCGTTGATAAATCGTTGGCAACGGTTAGTTGAAGAACTTCGCCTTCTGTAATAACAGCAGATGTATTTGAGAGAATACCGAGAACGCGCAGCGAATCGCTCTCTACCATCAATTCAAACGCGCGACTGAAAAGAAAGTCGCCAACAAGYACKGTWGCYTGRTTRCCCCAAATAAGATTGGCGGGTTTTTTGCCGCGCCGGAGCTTACTGCCGTCCACAACATCATCGTGCAGCAAAGTTGCAGTATGGATGAATTCTACAGCTGTGGCCAAACCAATATGTTTGTCACCGTTGTATCCCACCAGTTGCGCGGACGCCAACGTTAGCATCGGGCGCAATCGTTTGCCCCCACTTGCAATCAAATGCCCTGCAAGCTCAGGGATCATCACAACAGGGCTATCCATACGTTTGGTGATTGTATCGTTGACCAGCGCCATGTCGTCTTTGACGAGGGCCTGCATTTCTTCAATGGCGGAAGCATCAGGCTTCGGGCCTTTGTGGTCATCTATGGAAACAACGTTGCTGGGCATTATAAATTCTCGTATCGCGTCGGGTTTATGTAAGCTATTATTTTGATTGAAACATAAGCGCCACTAACCACTAAATCAAGGACAAGCAGTCGAATAAAAGGGCCTGTGACGATTGACCGCGTCTCCGTTTCGCCTTCAGTTGGCATTTACAGTTCAATGCGCTTTTGTTGATCTTTTCTGCCATTGATTTCTAAAGAAATTTTTAACACACACAGCAGGAGACTGTAAGTAACAATGACTTGTACGGAACATGACATGCCGCTTGCGGCAGACAATGAAACAATTGATGACTTCTTGGGCGGTTCTATAAGACTGATCCAGCCGAAAGTTGGCTATAGGGTTTCGATGGACACTGTACTTCTTGCTGCTGCGGTGCCTGTGCTCGCCGGTGAAACTGTGCTGGAAGGCGGTGTAGGGACAGGCGGGGCAGCGATTTGCTTGGCGTACCGTGTTAAGGGTGCACTTGTTTCCGGAATTGATATGCAGGCCGAAATGGTTGCAATGGCACGCCGAAATGTCGCTTTGAATAACTTGTCAGCTACGGTTTCTGTTGAGGAGGGCTGCATTACTGACTTGTCTGGGCCGCAAAGCCAATATGACCATGTGATGCTCAACCCTCCCTACCTKCCTGCAGGAAAAGCCATAAAACCGCCAAATAAAGGCAAGGGCATTGCCCATATGGAGAGCAACGCGTCGCTTAAAGACTGGCTGCGCTTTGCAATCCATAAAGTGAAAAATAAAGGCACGGTTACTATTGTCTGCAGGGCTGATCGGCTCGACGAGATTGTGGCCCATCTGTACCGGCGTGTTGGTGATTTGATTGTTATGCCTTTATGGCCGCGCGYGGGTGTTGCTGCGAAACGTATTATCATTCAAGGGCGCAAAGGCATGCGCGGCGGCGCGACCTTGTCGCCAGGGCTGGTTCTCCACGGGACGGAGGAACGCTATACGGCTGAGGCACTTGCGATCTTGAAGGAAGGTGAAGCGTTAAACCTGAAAGCCTTTGCGTCTAAAGCATAAAACCCGTATTTAAGGGCAAGCATAATCGAGAGCAAGTATGGCACAGGAAATTGGAAAATTCTTTTTTAGCCTTCGGCGCCGTTYTTTCGGCGATCCGCCGCCGTGCGTAGCGGTGGTAAAGCTTTACGGAATTATTGCGCCTGGTGGTCGCTTTCGTCAAAATTTGAGCCTTGAAAGTGTGACGTCGCAAATTGAGCATGCGTTCGGCACACCTGGCCTTTCAGCAGTAGCGCTACTGATCAATTCGCCCGGCGGTTCGCCTGTGCAGTCTGCGATGATTTGCAAACGTATCCGCGATTTGGCGATGGAGCGTGATGTGCCTGTGCTTGCATTCGCAGAGGACCTGGCGGCCTCCGGCGGCTATATGCTGGCGCTTGCGGCAGATGAAATTTTTGCCAACGAATCTTCAATCGTTGGCAGCATTGGCGTGGTTTCGAGCGGCTTTGGCTTTAAAGAAGCGATAAAAAAACTGGGGATTGAGCGCAGGCTTTATACCGCGGGTGAAAGCAAAGCGATGCTTGATGCGTTTCAAGATGAAGATGCTGCAGATGTTGCACGGCTAAAAGAAATTCAGCACGAACTACACGAAAACTTTAAGAAGCTCGTTCGGGATAGGCGCGGTAAAAGGCTGAAAGGCCTGCGCAGCCGTATATTCTCAGGAGAGGTATTTACCGGCGCAGAGGCTGTCAAAATGGGGCTGATCGACGGCATCGGTGACGTGCGAACAGTCCTTCGGGCGCGGTTCGGGAACAACGTGAAACTGCGAGTTTTGGCAGTGAAGAAGAAGCGTCTGGGCGCACTGTTTGGGCTGAACAGTGCTTCGAGTGAATTTGGTGGTGGCGACTTGGCGGATTTACCGCGCGGGTTGCTTTCTGCCGTGGAAGAACGACTGTGGTGGAACAAGTTTGGGCTATGATTAATCTAATTTGGAGAGAGACCCGTGCCCATGAGTGACGAGCACCGTCAAAAACTACAAAACTTTCGCGAAAGCATTGATAACATCGATGCAGCCCTTGTTTTTATGCTAGCTGAGCGCTTTAAAATTACCAAAGCAGTTGGCTATTATAAAAGTGAAAATGATTTACCGCCCGCCGATCCTGCCCGCGAAGAAGAGCAGATCGAGCGATTGCGCGCACTCGCGAAAAGCGCTAATCTCGATCCGGAATTTAGTGAGAAGTTTTTACACTTTATCATCCGTGAAGTAATCCAGCACCACGAGCGTATCCGTGAGAGCGGCGACCTCTAACAATCAACGGTATTTTCAGGAAAATTCATGACAATTGACGGTCCCGAGCAGCTGGAAAAGCTGAAGATTATTGGCGCAATTTGCCGCGATGTATTGGCTGCTATGGGGGCAGCCGTTCGCCCAGGCATTACACCGCGCGAACTGGATGTGATGGGCGGTAAGATGCTGGAAGAGGCAGGCGCGCGCTCAGCGCCAATGCTGGCGTATGAGTTCCCCGGTTTTACATGTATTTCTGTGGGTGACGCCGTGGCGCACGGTATCCCTGGTGATATTCCGCTTATTGAGGGCGATTTGATCAACATCGATGTATCTGCCGAAAAAGATGGCGTGTTTGCCGATACCGGCGCTAGCTTTCCTATCGGAAAAATCTCACCTCGTTTGCAGAAATTGCTGGACACCACAAAGGCAGCGCAGCGCAAAGCTATGTTTGCTGCGCGCGCGGGCCAGCGGGTGAACGTTGTTGGCAAAGCTGTTCAAAAGGAAGCGTATAAGCACGGTTTTCAAATCATTGAAGGGCTGAACGGTCACGGAGTTGGTGGCTGGATCCACGAGGAACCAACAGTGCCAAACACTTATCACCCTTCTGACCGCACCGTCTTGCATGAAGGGCAGGTTCTGACGATTGAGCCGTTTTTGACTACCGGCAGCCGCCACTATGTTGAAGACGAGGATGGCTGGACACTTCGTCTTTCAGAAGGGGGCCACGGTGCCCAGTTTGAGCATACATTTGTAGTCACAAATGGTGTGCCAATTGTTGTTACTGAGTAAGGCGATAAAAACAAGGTGATCAGGCGCTTGACCGGGCCTTTTGGTGCCGTTAGGTTGCAGCCAAATATCACGTAATAAATTCGGATTTAAGCGGCCGCTATGACAGTTAATTTCTCCACTAAAGGCGGAATGCCTTTCCAGACCATGATCCTTAAGCTTCAAAGTTATTGGGCTGATCATGGCTGCCTGATTTTGCAGCCACATGACATGGAAATGGGTGCAGGCACATTTCACCCGGCAACCACGCTCCGTGCACTTGGGCCAGATAGCTGGAAAGCCGCCTATGTGCAGCCGTGCCGCAGGCCTACGGATGGCCGCTACGGCGAGAACCCGAACCGTTTGCAGCATTATTACCAGTTTCAGGTGATATTAAAGCCTAGCCCCGCAGACATGCAGGCGCTTTATCTTGGCAGTTTAGAAGCCATCGGTATCGACAGCAAACTGCACGATATCCGCTTTGTTGAGGATGACTGGGAAAGCCCAACCCTCGGCGCCTGGGGCCTTGGCTGGGAAATCTGGTGTGACGGCATGGAAGTCAGCCAATATACGTATTTCCAACAGGTTGGCGGCATTGAATGCAAACCAGTCTCCGGTGAACTGACATACGGGCTCGAACGCCTAGCCATGTTTGTGCAAGGCGTGGATAGTATTTACGATCTTGATTTCAACGGTGACGGCGTCACCTACGGTGATGTGTTCCTTGAGAATGAGCGCGAGCAGTCAGCCTATAACTTTGAGCATGCGACAACTGACAAGCTGTTTGAAGATTTCATACAGGCGCAGGCTGAGTGCAAAAAGCTTCTGGAGGCGGAATTACCGCTACCGGCTTATGAGCAGTGCATTAAATCCAGCCATACGTTTAATCTCCTTGATGCGCGTGGCGTTATTTCTGTCACCGAGCGGCAGGCCTATATTGGCCGGGTACGGGACTTGGCAAAAGGCTGCTGCGAAGCATGGGTAAAGAAATCGGCTGAACTGGCTGCAGGCTCCAAGGCCGCAAGTTCCAAAGAAGGGGAGGCATAAGATGGCTGACCTCCTGATAGAATTATTCTCGGAAGAAATTCCGGCGCGCATGCAGGCCAAAGCGTCTGATGATCTGAAGCGGTTGATTACTGCGAGCCTGACGGATGCTGGCCTTACCTTTGAAGTGGCTGCCGCTTATGCGACGCCTCGAAGACTTGCGCTTTCCGTAACAGGGGTACCGACAAAAACGCCTGACATTAGCGAAGAACGCCGCGGTCCAAGTACCAGCGCTCCAGAGAAAGCGCTTGCAGGCTTTATGCGCGGTGCAGGCGTAACTCGCGACCAGCTTGAAGAACGCGAAGAGAAAAAAGGCACTTTCTTTTATGCCAAAATTGAAAAGGCGGGCAGGGCAGCGACTGAAGTTATTGCTGAAGCCGTTGAAGCTGSRGYSYKTRWKYYCYYSWKSCCGWWMTMMSRRSKYYRSKRSSCKRSYTYRCTKARWWKRRYKSSKYCGCTGCATTCGATCATCTGCGTCTTTGGCGGTGATATAGTTAAGTTTGAAATTGAAGGCGTGCAGGCAGGCAATTATACCCAAGGCCACCGCTTTATGGCACCAGAGCCTTTCACGGTTTCTGGTTTTGCCGACTATAAAGCCAAACTTCTTGATCATAATGTTATTCTTGACCCGGCTCGCCGGGCGACCTTGATCGCCGATACTGCGCAGACGTTGGCAAGCGCTGCAGGCCTTGAGCTGGTAGAAGATCGCGGTCTCTTGGAAGAAGTGGCAGGCCTTGTTGAATGGCCGGTGCCAATGATCGGCAAGTTTGATCCTGATTTCCTTGCTGTGCCGGAAGAAGTACTGATCCTGACGATGAAGAAAGATCAGAAGTATTTTGTCACGCGTGATCCGGCCACAGGCAAGCTCGCGAACAAATTCATCTTCGCCGCAAACATCGAACCAACGGATGACGGCACCGCCATCACGCAAGGCAACCAGCGTGTGCTGGCAGCGCGGCTAGCGGATGCAAAATTCTTCTGGGAGCAAGACCTTAAGGGCAAGCTCGATGATAATCTGGCAGCACTTGAAGAGATTGTTTTCCATAAAAAGTTGGGAACAGTTGCAAAGCGCGTTGATCGTATACGGATATTAGCCGGATATTTTTCTGGACTGGACTGCTTTACGATTGAATTCGATCAGGATAGAATGAACGACGCGGAACGTGCTGCGGAATTGTGTAAAGCAGACCTTGTTTCTGGTATGGTCGGTGAGTTTCCAAGCTTGCAAGGTGTTATGGGCCGCTACTATGCGAAAGAACAAAGCGAAAGTGATGCGGTTGCTGACGCTATTCGGGACCATTATTCGCCATTGGGACCAAAAGATGGGTGTCCTAGTGTTTCCGTCAGCGAGGCCTCCGTTATTGTAGCGTTAAGTGAGAAGCTAGATATATTGGCTGGCTTTTTTGCTATCGACCAAAAGCCTACTGGGTCGAAAGATCCATACGCGTTGAGAAGAGCCGCTCTTGGGTGTGTGCGTCTTGTCGTAGAGAATGCTCTTTCCATTAAACTGAATAAAGCTATTGGTCGGGCATTGCATTCTTATCGAATTCAGGCGCTGGTTGGTTTAGATACTACAAAACTAAATCAAGCCGCCGCGGACGTTTTTGTCTTTATTATTGACCGGCTCAAGGTGCAGCAGCGCGATAAGGGTGTTCGGCACGATTTGATCGATGCTGTGTTCGCTAAGGGCGATGACGATCTGGTTCGTATTCTTGACCGGGTGGCGGCCCTGTCGGCAGCGCTTGAAACGGATGACGGCGTTAACCTTCTCGCGGGTTACAAACGCGCTGCCAATATCCTGCGCATTGAAGAGAAAAAAGACGGCAAAGCGTATGATCAGTCTGTGGATACGGCGTTGTTAACGCTTGCTGAAGAAAAATCACTTCATACTGCTCTGAAAGACGCGAAAGCCGAGGCTGAAGCGGCGCTTGTGGATGAAGACTTTGAAAAGGCGATGGCCGCTCTATCTACCTTAAGAGCGCCGATCGATGCCTTTTTTGAGGCGGTGATTGTTAATGCTGATGAGGCGGATATTCGGGCAAACCGATTGGCGCTTCTCTCTGAAATTCGGTCCGCGGTGAATACCGTGGCTGATTTTGGCCTGATTGAAGGCTAGCAAGGCTGATATGACMAGTAAGGCTGGGGCCTTGCACCATNAAAACCGGSGCCTGACCAGAAAAMNATAAACRGGTCCTYTTATATTTTTAGCGTGCACGGTGGGGCAAACTGGCACGCGACCAAGGACTGCTTCGATATGACCAAATGGGTTTACAGTTTTGGTGATGGTTCGGCTGATGGCCGGGCTGATATGAAAAATCTGCTAGGCGGCAAAGGCGCGAACCTTGCTGAAATGGCGTCGCTGGGTCTGCCTGTGCCTCCGGGCCTGACAATCCCCACAGAAGTCTGCACCTATTATTATAAGAATGACCGCAAGTATCCGGATGCGCTTGAAAGCGCAGTGGACGTAGCTCTAGCGCAAATCGAAAAGCTCGTTGGGGCTAAGTTCGGGGATGCCAGTAACCCGCTGCTCGTATCCGTACGCTCAGGCTCGCGTGTTTCCATGCCGGGCATGATGGACACTGTCCTAAACCTTGGTCTTAACGACGAGACCGTGCTTGGCCTTGCGAAAAATAGCGGCAACGCGCGTTTCGCATGGGATAGCTACCGCCGTTTTATTCAGATGTATTCTGACGTAGTGCTGGGTGTTGATCATTACCACTTTGAAGAATTGATTGAGATACACAAGGAAGACAAAGAAGTTGATCTGGATACGGATCTGGACGCAGACGACTGGAAATCTTTGGCATTAGCATTTAAAGCCAAAACCGAAAGTGAGCTTGGCCGACCGTTCCCGCAAGATGTGCGCGAACAGCTGTGGGGCGCAATTGGCGCTGTGTTCGGTAGCTGGCAGATTGACCGTGCGAAAACTTACCGCCGCCTGAATAACATCCCGGAAGAATGGGGCACCGCCGTTAGCGTACAGGCGATGGTGTTTGGTAATATGGGCCAAACGTCGGCCACTGGCGTTGCCTTCACGCGCGACCCAGCGACGGGCGAAAATGAATTTTACGGCGAATATCTGATCGATGCGCAGGGCGAAGATGTGGTGGCGGGTATCCGCACGCCGCAAAACCTGACCAACCGAGCCCGCGAAGCCGCAGGCAGCACAGCGCCTTCGATGGAAGAAGCAATGCCGGAGGTGTTCGGCCAGCTTGCAGATGTGTTCCGCAAACTGGAAGCCCATTACTGCGATATGCAGGACATCGAGTTTACCGTGCAGAACGGAAAATTATGGATGCTACAAACCCGCGCCGGCAAACGTACTGCCAAAGCGGCGCTAAAAATCGCCGTTGAAATGGTCGCGGACGGTCTGATTGATAAGAAAACGGCAGTATTGCGTGTTGAGCCAGCGTCGCTTGATCAGCTTTTGCACCCTACGCTTGATCCTAGCGCAACGCGCGACATTTATGTGCGCGGGCTGCCTGCTTCGCCGGGCGCTGCCACTGGTGCCGCTGTGTTTGACAGTAATGATGCCGAAGCGTGGGCAAAGGACGGCAAAGCCGTTATTCTTTGCCGCACAGAAACATCGCCTGAAGATATTCACGGTATGCATGCCGCCAAAGGCATTTTGACGGCGCGCGGGGGCATGACCAGCCACGCAGCAGTTGTCGCGCGCGGCATGGGTCGGCCTTGTGTGTCGGGCGCTGGGCAACTGCGCATCGATAGCACCGGTACTTTCATGACTTGCATGGGCCGAGAGATTAAAAAGGGTGATATCATCACGCTTGATGGCTCAACCGGTGAAGTGATGGTCGGCGAAGTGGAAACGCTTCAGCCTGAGCTTTCTGGCGAGTTTGAAACTTTAATGGAGTGGGCAGACAGGTACCGCACCATGGCTGTGCGCACTAATGCCGATACCCCTGCCGATACAAAAACGGCGCGCGAGTTCGGCGCAGAAGGCATTGGTCTTTGCCGGACAGAGCATATGTTCTTTGATGCGGACCGCATCATTGCAGTACGTCAGATGATTTTGGCGGAGGACTTGGAAGGCCGCGAAATAGCGCTGGCGAAACTTTTGCCAATGCAGCGCGGAGACTTCGAAGAGATATTTAAAATTATGCACGGGCTGCCGGTAACGATCCGCTTGCTTGATCCGCCGCTCCACGAGTTTATGCCGCGTGAAGACGCGGAATTTGAAGATGTGGCCAAGGCACTGGATATTGATGTGATTTCGCTTCGCCGCAGGGCCGCTGATTTGCACGAGGTTAATCCGATGCTCGGCCACCGTGGGTGCCGCCTTGGCATTACTTACCCCGAAATTTACGAAATGCAGGCGCGGGCAATTTTTGAAGCGGTGCTTGCCGTTGCCGCTGACACCGGCGAAGCAATTGTGCCTGAGATCATGATCCCGCTAGTGGCGACGGAGAAAGAATTGGAAATACTGCGTGAGCGTGTTGAAGCAGTTGCAGAAGAAGTATTTGCAGAAAAAGGCGCGCGCGTAGACTATTTGATTGGCACTATGATCGAGCTGCCGCGCGCTGCACTTCGTGCCGCAAAAATAGCCAATGCTGCAGACTTCTTCTCTTTCGGTACCAATGATTTGACGCAGACTGCAATTGGTATCAGCCGAGACGATGCCAGTCGTTTCCTTGATGAATATGTCAAAAAGGGCATTTTCGCGCAGGACCCATTCGTCTCAATCGATCAGGATGGCGTGGGCGAACTTGTGAAAATTGGTGCTGAACGTGGCCGGTCAACCAAGGCTGATTTGAAGCTTGGGGTGTGCGGCGAACACGGCGGTGACCCGGCGTCAGTTGAATTCTTCCACGGTGTTGGGCTTGATTATGTTTCTTGCTCGCCCTTCAGGGTGCCAATCGCACGGTTGGCAGCGGCACACGCGGCATTAAAGGCCGAATAGGCTAAGTTCCAAAGGCGTACAGTAGCAATACTACGGTTGCTACTGTAATGCCCAGTATCAGCATATTCTTCTTGTCGTGCTCGGCATTAAGCGTCTTTTGACGCTCATTCTTTTTGCTGCGTYTCTTCGATTTGCTCATCGGCGTTTCTCCCCATGATCTCTATTAAGGCAGAGAAATGCGAGCGGTACAAGCGTGCCTCTACTCCGACGTCAGCTTTAAAGACGCCGGGTTGCCGTTAACGCTAATGTCGGCCTCACTGTGCTCGAGCCTAAAATAGGCAAGGGCAAAGCCGTCAGCCACGGTGCGAATGTCACCTGCCGCTTTGCCTTCCGCCGTTGTGATTTTATCGCCCGCCGAGGCCGAGCCGCTTAGCTTTATAGGCGTGAGGGATTTTTTGAGAGTGCCGCGATGCTTCATGCGGGCCGTTAATTCCTGGCCGACATAACATCCCTTTGTGAAGGACACGCCGTTTAACTTCTCAGCATTGGTTTCCAGCCAGAAGTATTTTTCCGCCATGATATCTAGGCTACCGTCGGGCACGCCGTGACGGATGCGACGTTTATCATAGGCTGTTTGGTCCAACTTTTCCGCGGTACTGACAGGGGGAGTGTGCGAAATCACACGTAACTTCAGTGCTTTGTGGCGCGGATCCGTATAGCTTATGCCAGTTTCGGCTTCGCCGTCCCACAGCGCCCAAACGCTGGCGTCTTCCGCCGTGATGATTACATCTGCGCGCATTTTATACATGGTAAGGCGTTGCATCAGCGCAGTTGATCGCTCGGCTTCTACGTCAAGCAGCAGGTCGTTGCCATCCGCTACAATGATCATGTCGTATAGAAATTTTCCCTGAGGTGTCAGCATAGCAGCATAAACGGCATTGCCAGGTGCAGTCAGAGCTACATCATTTGTCACTAGACCTTGCAGGAAATCTCTAATGTCATTGCCGTGCAGGCGTAGGGCGGCACGGTTTTTAAGTTCAAGAAGATGAGGGGTCATGCAGGGTCCTGTCGNNAAAAAANAATGTTCAACTGTTGTGATCAAATAGCGAATTCGGCCTCAGTTACAAGGCATGATTTCTTGTTGAAGGCCTATCCATGGGTAACAATAGACTAATCACCGAATTTTGATCAAATATAGTTTAGTCGAAAACGTCACTAAAAATCTAATTTGCCACCGGATTGCACCATCTGGGACTTACTTTTGTTATATTCGGGGTGTCGTTCATCGCATTTCCTTGAATATTCACTAAATAACAATGCTTTGGACGGTTTTGAACGCTTGATCCTTTGAAAAACGCGCTCTATAGTCACTGCGAATGAAACCTTGTGTTTGCGGGGTATTACAGCAAGCATAAGTGTAACAACTGTATTTTCTGGGGAAACCCATCCTTTGGAGGGAGCAACTATGACGTCCTTGCGCCTGGGCAAAAACATCGCCATTATTACTGCTGCAGCMCTTGTGTTAGCGGCGTGTAGTAACACCCCTGAACCTGAGACAGAGAACAATGTGACGACGCCTGTCGTTGTAGAAAAACCTACGGCGCAGCCTGATCCTGTTGCAACTCCTACCTTAGAGCAGCAAGAACTCAATAAGTGGAAAGGCCAGAGTCAAGACGGCGTTGGTGCATATGCTGGCGCTGACCGCGTATTTTTCGAATATGATAGTTCTGACCTGACTGACCGGGGCCGCCGTGTTCTTGGTAAGCAAGCTGAATGGATGATGCACTATACTCGTGTTCGCGCGACTATTGAAGGTCACTGCGATGAGCGTGGCACACGTGAATATAACCTTGCGCTCGGCGCACGCCGTGCATCMGCTGTYAAGAATTACCTTATTGCTCTCGGTGTTCCTGCCAGCCGCTTGAAAACAATTAGCTACGGTAAAGAGCGCCCTGCTGGCGCAGGTGACCATTCTCAGAACCGGCGCGGAGTGTTGGTTGTTCAGTAAGCCTTTTGGCTAACTGCTAACAATCGAGGCGCTTGTAAAGACGAAGAGCTCCGTGTCCGGATTTCCGGGTGCGGGGCTGTCTTTTTATGACCGTATTCATTTAGCTATACTAAACATCATTTACTACCCAGCTGGCTTCAGGAGACCAAATCAATGAAGAGATTTCTTATTTTACCTCTGGTAATGGGTGTAACTTTTTTTTCGCCCGTCGAGGCATTGGCTCAGTCTAGCAGTTCGGTGAATAGTGCGAAAATAACGGTTCTTGAGCGGCAAGTTCAAACTTTGAGAACCCGGCTTGGTCTTAATCCTACCGCACCTGCAAATAGCCCTGCCGGGGTGGCGCAGCCCAGAAACCCGCAGTTGGTTGCTAACTTATTGGCCAAAGTGGGCACTCTTGAAGCGCAAATTCGGCGTATGAATGGCCGCCTGGAAGAAATGGAATATGCACAGCGGCAGATGCAGGAAGCATTGGAGGCGATGCAAAAAGATATGTCCTTGCAGCGGACGGAATTTGAACGAACAGGCCTGTCTGCAKGAGCTGGGCAAAATGCTCAGCCACCAGGCACCAGCCCTTTTCCTGCTTCAGCGGAGGCCGGGCCTGCTAGTAGCGATGGCGGCGAGGCCCTGGCTGAACCAGCGGCAACTTCTGTGAGATTACCCGTAGGCGACGCCGCAGAGCAATATAAATATGCTTTTGCTTTTGTTCGGAAAAACGATTTGGCGAGCGGCCGGTTGGCGCTTGAGCAGTTTGTGGCTGCCAACACCGGCGACGTGAGGATTGGCGACGCTAAGTTCTGGCTTGGCCGCATTCATTTGCGGGAAGGAAGAAATGGGCAGGCAGCACAGCATTTTCTGTCCTTGATTGAAAACCATCCGAACCATGCTAAGCGAACCGACGCGCTTGTGGACCTTGCAGATGTTCTCATCAAGCTCGACGGGACTGATGACGCATGTAACGCTCTGGCAGAGTTTCGCCGCGTTGGTAACAAAGCATCAGCACGGGTTAAAACACGTGCTGACAGGTTGTCTCAGTCCGCTCGGTGCAACTAAAAAGTCAGTATAGGGCGTTGATGCATGAACACTAGCGAGCCTACAGGCGAAGCAGTTACAGCTGAAATGGAGCGCCTCGGCGTAGTGCGAGGCAGCCGAATTGCAGTCGGTGTTTCTGGTGGGGCCGACAGTACTGCCTTATTGCTTTTACTTCGGGACAGTTTTGATGTGACTGCGTTGATTGTGGATCACGGATTACGGGACGTGTCAGCAGCAGAAGCAAAAAGCGTCGGCGCTTTTTGTGCGAGGTTGCCTGTGCCCTATCAAGTCCTCGTATGGGAGGGCGAAAAACCTTCTTCAAACATACAGGCAGAGGCCAGGAATGCGCGGTATGGGCTGATGTCTCGCTGGTGTTCGGAATACAATGTAGGGCATCTAGCCGTTGCACATCACATGGACGACCAAGCTGAARCCGTATTGCTTAGGTTGGCGCGTGGTAGCGGTGTTTACGGTCTGGCCGGTATGGCAAGTGCGCGAGACCTGGGCGGAGTGACGCTAATTCGCCCCCTTCTTGCCACACCCAAGAGTGATCTAATCGCTTATTTAGAGCGGCGGTCAGTCTCTTGGATCGAGGACCCTAGTAATCGGTCCACTGCTTATGACCGTGTGCGAATACGGCAGATGCTGGCTGACCCACCTGTCGAAGGGCTGCGAAGCCGCCGGCTGGCTGCCACTGCTTCGAGGCTTCGTCGTAGCCGCGAGGCCCTAGAGTATTACGAGGCACGTTGGCTGGACACTTATGCCAAAACATTTCGCACCGGCGATGCGGTTTTGTCTGCTGAGGCGCTCAGTGCAGCGCCAGAAGAAATTGTCCTGCGCGGGGTCGCCGCTTTATGTCGATTCGCTGGTAATGGCGATTATGTTCCGCGGATGGAGAAGTTGGAGCGGCTTTGCGCTGAACTCCGAAGCAACACCTTTCGCGGGCAAACATTGTTAGGCTCGCAGATCGTTCCTATAAAGGATGAAGGGTTTCTTTTTTGTCGCGAGGCATCTCAGTTGCCGGCGCCTGTTGTTCTAACCAGTTATATTCATTGGGATAATCGATACRGCCTGRCTGTAGAGGGCGGTCTTGGCGGCTATGAAGTGAAGCCGCTTGGCCCCGAAGGGTGGCTTTATTTGAAAGATAAAGCACCCGAAATTATAGAAACTGGCGTGAAAAGACTGGTGGCAATGTCGCTTCCCGCAGTTTTTGACGCATCTGGTTTGCAGGTTGTTCCTCATTTAGGATATAGTGGAACAAATGCTATTGCGGTATCGGTGACACATACGCGAGAGGTCCTGACAAAAAAGTGAGCCATAATCGAGTGATTGCCCTTGTACCGCTGGGCATGTCGCTTATTTCAATAAGTAAGACTAAATATAAAACTAAAGCTGATAATGCGYGATCACATAGCGCAACGGCAGAGGGAAGGCAGTATAGTGAATGGTATAACGAGAAACGCACTTGTTTGGGGATTRATAATTRTCCTKCTGTTGGTGCTTTTYCARRCRTTYCARGGYAGCGGWAACCGCGCCGAGGAARCCAGCTACAGTCAGTTTTTGAACKCSGTCCAGCAGGGCAGYGTTAAGCAGGCTACGATTACGGGCCAAGATATAAGTTATGTAGATGCAGGTGCGCAAAAATCGACTGTGAAGCCGATGTTTGACGAACAGCTCTATGAGATTTTACGGGCCAACAATGTAGACATAACAGAAGTGAAAGCCGAGCAAGGCTTTTTGAAAGGGCTGCTCTTTTCAATGCTTCCTTTCCTGCTGATCATCGGCGTTTGGATATTCTTCATGCGTCAGATGCAAGGCAAAGGTGGCGGTGGCGGTGCAATGGGGTTTGGTAAATCCAAAGCGCGCTTGTTAACCGAAGAAAAGGGCCGTGTAACATTTGAGGATGTTGCAGGCATTGAAGAAGCGAAAGAAGAACTGGAAGAGATTGTTGATTTCCTACAGGATCCTGAGAAATTTGAACGTGTTGGCGGTAGAATTCCGAAAGGCGCTTTGCTTGTAGGCCCTCCGGGTACGGGTAAAACACTGCTTGCCCGYGCGATYGCTGGYGAAGCSAATGTRCCKTTYTTYACKATWTCWGGYTCMGAYTTTGTKGARATGTTTGTGGGYGTTGGGGCRAGYCGTGTGCGCGACATGTTCGAACAAGCCAAGAAAAACGCACCCTGCATTATCTTTATTGATGAGATCGATGCTGTTGGTCGGCACAGAGGCGCAGGCCTTGGTGGCGGCAACGATGAGCGCGAGCAGACATTGAACCAACTTTTGGTCGAGATGGACGGCTTCGAATCTAACGAAGGCATTATCATTCTTGCGGCAACTAACCGCCCGGATGTTCTTGACCCTGCGCTGTTACGCCCGGGTCGCTTTGACCGCACGGTCGTTGTTAGTAACCCTGATATTGATGGTCGGGAAAAAATTCTAGGTGTTCATATTAAGAAAGTGCCGCTGGCACCGGATGTAGATATGAATGTTATTGCTCGCGGTACGCCGGGTTTCTCAGGTGCTGACTTGATGAACCTTGTTAACGAGGCTGCGTTGCTTGCAGCGCGTCGCGGCAAGAAAATTGTTGCTATGCGCGAGTTTGAAGATGCGAAAGACAAAGTAATGATGGGCGCAGAGCGCCGGTCAATGGTTATGACAGATGATGAGAAGAAACTAACGGCTTATCATGAGGGCGGCCATGCGCTTGTTTCTCTGCACTGTGAAACCTCTGATCCAATCCACAAGGCCACTATTATTCCGCGGGGCCGTGCGCTCGGAATGGTGATGCGCCTGCCAGAAAGAGATGAATATTCGCAAAGCCGCCAGAAAATGCATGATAACCTTGCGATTGCAATGGGTGGCCGCATCGCTGAAGAAATTATTTTCGGGTACGATGCAGTTACATCTGGTGCGTCGAGCGACATTCAATCTGCTACTAGCTTGGCCCGAAATATGGTCACGCGTTGGGGCATGTCGGACAAAATGGGGCCGCTGCAATATGCGCCTAACGAGCAAGAGGTTTTCCTTGGTCATTCAGTTACCAATAAACAGAATGTCTCTGAAGAAACTGCAAATATGATTGATCAGGAGATCAAGCGTTTTGTTGAGGAGGCGAATGCCAGAGCAACAAAAATAATGACTGATAACCTTGCTGATCTTCACATCATTGCAAAAGGGTTGTTGGAGTATGAAACTCTTACTGGGGGAGAAATCAACCAGTTGGTTGCTGGCGAACCCATTCGAGTGAAACCGAAAAAACCAGGTGGAGCGCCTAAAGTGCCGCCGTCCGCGCCTAGCGCCGTGCCGACTGCCGGTGTTGATCATGGTACACCTCAGCCGGAGGGCTAACGGCCA